>NZ_CABTML010000072.1:0-13954 GCF_902485895.1 uncultured Anaerobiospirillum sp.
CTGCTGCTAAGGTAAAGGCACCTGCTAAGGCAGCTACCAAGGCTACTGCCACCAAGACAGCAACAAAGACAACTGCAGCTAAGGTAAAAGCACCTGCTAAGACAGCTACCAAGGCAACTGCCACCAAGACAGCAACTAAGACTGCTGCTAAGGTAAAGGCACCTGCTAAGGCAGCTACCAAGGCTACTGCCACCAAGACAGCAACAAAGACAACTGCAACCAAAGCAAAAGCCCCAGCCAAGACAGCTACCAAGGCTACTGCCACCAAGACTGCAGCAAAGACTACTGCAGCTAAGGTAAAGGCACCTGCTAAGGCAGCTACCAAGAATACCGCCTCCAAGACTGCAACAAAGACTACTGCAGCTAAGGTAAAGGCACCTGCAAAGAAGGCAGCTACCAAGGCTACTGCCACCAAAACAGCAACTAAGACTGCTGCTAAGGTAAAGGCACCTGCTAAGACAGCTACCAAGGCTACTGCCACCAAGACAGCAACTAAGACTGCTGCTAAAGTAAAGGCACCTGCTAAGACAGCTACCAAGGCCACTGCCACTAAGACAGCAACTAAGACTGCTGCTAAGGTAAAGGCACCAGCTAAGACAGCTACCAAGGCCACTGCCACTAAGACTGCAGCAAAGACTACTGCAGCTAAGGTAAAGGCCCCAGCTAAGACAGCTACTAAGGCTACTGCCATCAAGACTGCAACCAAGACTGCTGCTAAGGTAAAGGCACCAGCTAAGACAGCTACCAAGGCTGCTGCCATCAAGACTGCAACAAAGACTGCTGCTAAGGTAAAGGCACCTGCTAAGACCGCTGCCAAGGCTACTGCAACCAAGACTGCAACAAAGACTGCAGCTAAGGTGAAGGCACCTGCTAAGAAAGCCACCGCAGCTAAGAAGACTACTAAGAAGTAATCTTTACAAGTTCACATTTGTTAGTAATTTAAAAGGCCACCCATGGGGTGGCCTTTTCATTAGCACTTTGGCAAAAGCTGTTGCTTAGCAACGGTTGGCTTCAAGAGCTATTTGCTTAGCATTTGTGGGTATTAGTACAGATCTCTTTCGATTTGATCACCCATCTTGTCAAACTCTTTGCCTACTTTCTTCACTGCCTTCTTGGTGCCCTTAACAATATTGTGGCCACCCTTTTGAATACTCTTACCCATGGCCTTAGTGTCTTTAACTACCTGATGGCCAGCATGGTTAATATCTCGGTTAAACTGAGCACGCTTGTTGGCAGAACATGCTGTAAGTAATGCCATAGCAACTACAGCAGTAATGGTAATTAACTTCATAATCATCCCTTTGCTATCAAGCGATAGCCTTGTCCTAAATCTTTTGCACTGCTGACCTTACATCAGCACTTTCTTTAGTATAGCTTATTGAGCTTCAAACTATTGAACCAGCGGTACTTTAACAAGCTCTATACAACTAAAAGGTTCACTCATGCCTGTTAAGCTGCGTAGCTTCCTGTTATCAAGCTACCTCTATGTGTTGCTCTGCCTTGGGTTGCGTTACACACTGGGCTCTTTTTACTACCTTTTCGGGTCAATAACAGCTATAGCAACACCTCTCAAGAGTTTCGCTTATCGACTAAAGAACATTTACCACCTGCTGCCTCTTGAATTTGTTATATCCGCAAGGATAAACTTCTTTGAGGCTGTAGATCGTTTTCGTTGTTTGTGATAAGCGCTTAAGTTTATTCACCTTTGTCTTATCCACACCCAGTGGCTACAGGGCCGTATTCGTCTTTACACGGCCAGCTGCGTTTAGCCTAGTAGCTCTTTTTTATGCTGGCTGCTTTTGGCTTGGTGGGTGTTTTTTATGCCTGCGGCCTTCGAGATTTGTGGGTAGTTAGCTACAGAGGATTGGACGAGAGCTGCCTACCCTGCCTTTGACATGGGTGCTTATAGTTGCGTACTAAGACTAGACTAAGTCTCTTAACATATGATGGAGAGTGCAATGCCTAAAAAGTCTTGCTACGTATGGCTAAGAGTGCTTACGTGAGGTGAGACTGAGAATAATTTAGTGAGATTAAGGCTCTATATCCTCACTTGCTGGGAAAGTCAGTATGTGACGTTTGTTGAGATATGGTTAGATGCTATGACACACAAGCTGTTGTGGCATGCTATGGATGGCGATAATCTGTCTTTATGAGCCTGAGTGCAGGCATTGCAACCAAATAATAAGGCCAGGATATTCAATTGCTAATGTGCAGTATGACTGCAAGTGCTTCTTGGTTGGGTTTAACTGATGCAGCTTAGGATGGAACTAGCTGTACGATTTTATGATGAGTGCCTATGAAAACTGCTTTACAAATAGTAGACCAGATTAGATCTCTAAAACTTGATGTCGATGAGATCAATGCTTACAACCATCTAGCCGTATTCTTAGGCTTTATGATAGAGCAAGAGCTCGTAGACCCAGACCTATTGAGCACTTTACAGGACAAATACGGCGATTTGCGCTTTGTAGATTTGCGTAACGTCATCAAGGATGACTTAGGCTCAGACCTTAATGCCGACATGTTTACTGACGAGGGTGCAGAGTTTTTCAATTACTATGTAGCTGAAGGCTCATCTGGTCCTAACTTATATGAGGATCTCAACCTCTTTGCTCTTGAGTGCTTTGGTGACTATGAAAAGGCCTACCACAAGTACCATGGCATGCCTTATCTCTTTATTCCATACGATGAGTTTATTGAGACTGCTAATCAGTACCTTGAGGCCCGCTTTGAGTCCTTTAACGGCCTTGAGGTGATTGAAGATCCTCACCATGAAGAGCTTGCTGAAGTTTTTATGGAATATATCAGCCCTGAGAGCAAGTTTATTCCATCTGTGAACGATGACGACAGTATTGCTGCTCAATTTGCTTATCAGAATTTAAAGGGCAAGATTGAGGGCTTTTATCCTGTGCTCGTAGCAGTTGAAGAAGAGCTTTTGGAGCGTTTAATCGTACAATCAAGCCCATCTACTGCCAATGATGATGTATTCCATTTCAATGTCGAGGAAGTAGAAGATAGCCGTCGTCGTTTTATCGATGAGGCTCAGGACATGATCTCTTCAATCGACGACATCTTCGGGTCTTTACAAGATCAGCGTGAGACCGAGCTTAATGAAGAAGGCCTAACTTTAAATGAGATTAGAGGCAACTTTGACATTGCCATGGATGGCGGTGATCCTCTTAATCTTATCAACTCAACAGAATTTGACTCATATTGGACTGGTGAAAATGACACCACTGCTCCTTTAGTTCTGAGCAATCTTAAATTAGAGCATCCAGCCCATATTCTGGCCCATATCCCATTTGGTCCATATAACGATTGCCCAGAGCCATCCATGTCTGTGGCCATTGCTCACTATTTTTACGAAAAGTATGGTGCAAGAGTAGCTGTCATTACCTCTGATTGCATTGAGTTTACCCTCGATGAGCCACTTGAAGAGGACGTAGCTATGCAGGCTGCTGAGGAGCTCTTCTTATTCTGCCCACGTGCTCTTGAGCAAACTCAAGCAAGTAATGCCACCATTGCCGACCTTGCTGAGTACTTAACTCGTGCCCAAGTCTGGACTTGCCCATTTGGCCTTGCTAGCGACGATGAATACGATCCATATGCCGACGATGCCAACTTTGATGAGTACTAATCTCACCAAGCCTGACCATCGTAACACCTAAGCTACATCATCTAGCTTAGCTACAAAGCCATGCTCCCATCATCGAGCATGGCTTTGTTATTAATATCCCAACCAAAAAACCAACTGCAAAACTACCTATTTAAGCCTATCCTCAATGCCAGTAGTTAATTACTGCCTGCCTCGAGTTAACGACTCTAACCGCAAAAGCCCAATACAACCTAGGCCAAGCCATGCCAAGCGTGGCCAAGATTAGATAAGCTCAGTCTTGCACTTCATCCCTTGCAACTGCCCCTGAAGTGCCTCATGCGTTTTCTTTACGGCTTGTGGAAGTGTCCAGCTTGCTTCAAGTTAGCCCGGCATAGCCTTAAAAAGGGCCTCACATATTCTTATGGGCCTTTGTAGTCTGTCTGACCATGACTCAAGTATCTGCCACAGCATGAGCTTCAAAAGCCAATGGATCTTGAAAGCATATGCCCTAGCCAAACTTATGGGCAACCTTAAATAGCTATCCTTCAAAGCTGTTCAGAAGGCTCTTGTTGTTATTAATCATGACAATCAGCCTCAGCTCAGCATTAGCTGCCTCCATTACATTGCTATATGCTGCAGCGTCTAATTTGTGCTGGTCTATGCCTTAGTATGTGCCTCAAGAGTGATGTGTGCATGCAGTCTGTAGCTGCAGCTTAATGTGCTTCATGAGCTGCCTTACATCTAGTGCTACAAGCTTCAGACACTAGTGTTCTTAGTAGCAGCTAAATGAGCTGGAGTGGCTCTAAAAGCTTATGCCCATGTTTTTGGATAGGAGTTTGCTGGTGGTGCATCTGGTGAGTGTTGCCACTTTTGTGTTCTTGCTATGCTTGTGCACTGTAGATGATTGGTACTGTGTATTGATGCCTAGAGCGATTTAGTTGGGATCTGCGTCTTTTTATGATGCTTAGTGCGGCCTGATGAGGGGGTAATTGTCCTGAAAAGGGAATTTCGATGGCTACAAAACAAGCATGGGGCAAAATCGGTCAAATTTAGTTTGTCTTGGTCATGGTAGTAGTGCTGTTGGTGCTCTGCAGGAGCTATCTTGGCATAAATGGCGTGTCTATGCTGTTTGCCAAGACGATTGGGGCTGGGCTTGGCTGAGATCTGGTGCTGCTAGTGTAAGTTTGTATGACCGAGTTGTGACTCGTTAATGAGAATCTCAATCTAAGCAAGGGTTTTGATGGGCATATTACATTACAATGAATGAACATTCATTTATTGTAATGTAATATGCTTTGCATGCTGCTTATGCATGATCTATTGCTCAAAAACCCCTAATTTATGCGGGTTAAATACTTTGATCGCAGTGGTGAAAGTCCTCTTAACTGTACATGAGATAATTTATGCCGTGTTTTTGATGACCAGCTATCAAGTAAATTTACATGTTTACCTTGATTGATGGGCACTTTGACACAGGTGGGTCTTAGACCTTCATACTTTAACTGCTAACTTAATTAGTGCTTGGTCTACTTAGGTTTTTAAGCAAAGCCTAGTACCTGTCATTAAAGCTAGCTCACTTAAAGAATTACTCTCAAATGGGCTTTAACTTTTTTGTCAGGTACTGCTTAGAAGATCACATGCATGAGCGTCAGCATCTGCCGTATTTACTTAAATGCTTATGTATTGAGTGCATGGATACGCACGACTAGCTTAAAGCTAACAAACACTGTCGTAGCAAAGAAATACATTCATCAAAGCACACTAACGGACAAAGTTAATCACTACTTGAGCCACCCCATTGCATGTTTAGCAATGCCGATGACACGATGTATTGCCTTTATGCCTCTTAATAAGCAGCACAAAAGAGCATAGCTATACCTAATCACCATCAGTTCATGGTCTTAAAGCATAGTTACCAAAGCCTTATACAAGGCCTTGTCATATGTAATAGCAAAAGTCAGCGGCTTAAGCTCTTACATTGCTGTTACTGTGATTTTAAGCATTATCATGCATAGCCGTGGTACCTAGCTCCTCTTTGGCTATTGATACGCCTAGCATGGTGTTATCTTGTGCACTGCCGTAGCTTTCAATAGCTGTAGCTGCAGGTTCACTCTTGCTAGTGCGGTGATATTGCTTGGGGCTGTTGCTAAGACCTTAGCTTGGCGCTTTAGTCATGCCTTGTTCCTAGGCTTTGCTATGGCCTTGGATTGGCCTTTTTGGCTTGGCTGTGGCTTTTGGGCTTAGCCTTATTGGCTTGGCTTGGCTTGGCGTTGGGTCGGTGGTGTGGTCTTTTAGATCGGTGGCTACTTGCCTAGTTAATGGTAGCGGTTTTTATATCAATCAGGGAATGTACATGTCATCAAACAGCGTTCACTCAGTTAATAACACACGTGAACTCTATACTGAAGCAACTCGTCAAAGCCTTATGCATCATATAGTAAAGTATTTTGGCGAGCCAGATCTATTTCTATCTGAACGTGTATCCCCAGATATATGCGTTGAAATCGCTGTTATCGAGCCTACACCCAACCAAAATTTCTACACTTTAATCACCTTGGGCATGGGTGCTCACAAGATGA
The DNA here is from genome assembly GCF_902485895.1 of uncultured Anaerobiospirillum sp. NCBI lineage: Bacteria > Pseudomonadati > Pseudomonadota > Gammaproteobacteria > Aeromonadales > Succinivibrionaceae > Anaerobiospirillum > uncultured Anaerobiospirillum sp. Next base: position 6,175 of record NZ_CABTML010000072.1, read on the forward strand.
ATGTGCCTGAGGATTTAGCTGACCAACAAATCGAGCGTGGTGAGCTCGTGATGCTGCTTGATCCTGACTGGGAAGTGCCAAGTCATGAAGATCAATTCTACTGGCCACTTCGTCTTTTAAAGACCTTAGCAAGGCAGAGTATTGAAGATCCTGAGGTATTTTTATCCTGGGGTTATCGTTGGTCTAATGGTGAGCCATTTTGTAAAGAGACTGAGCTTAACTCTATTGTCTTAAATACTCTCTTTAAGGCATTTGACACAGAGGCTCAAGCTTGTCATCTACCTGATGGTGACATCATTAATTACTACTTCGTGTGGCCTTTATACCAAAACGAGTATGACTTTTTACTCGAAAATGGTCGTGAAGAGTTTATGAATGCCATGACCTATGTCACCCCGATTACCACAAATGATCGAGACAATGGCATTAGCTCAGAGGCGGCCTATGGTGCCGTAGTCATGGAAGATGCACGTTGGCATGCCTACTCTATTGAGAGTAAAAAGCTAAAAGTTGAACCCTTAGCTGCAGCTAATCACTTAGCCATCTACTTGCGCTTTGCCATTGAAAATGACCTCATGTGTGAGCCATTTCAGGAGAATGCTAGTGCCATAATAAATCAAGTAAAGACTGGTGAGGTTACTGATTTAAGGCACTTTATTCGTCAGGTATTAAACGGCATTCTTGACCGTCGTATCTTTAATTCATTGGGTATGTCATTTAATCAGTTCTACTTCTCTGAGAAGTCCAACCCAATGTATGCAAAAGACGTGGACTCGTACTCACTAAACTATTTTGGTGTCAAGCGTTATTACTCTGGAGAGTTTCAGGATGAGGCCTATCTCTTTGTGCCTTTTACCGAGGAGTACTATCAAAACCAAAAGCAAATCATTGAACAGCGTTTTCATGATTTTATTAACATGCGTACTAGTCCGAATACCGAGAACTTCCTACTCTATCGTTTCTTTAGACGTTATTTAGGAACTCAGTCTTGGTATATACCTGGCATGAACTCAGATTGCATTGTCTCCACAACCTTGCGTGTAGGCCATAGACAAATGCTCAGTTCTAAAGAAGTCCCAGTTATCATTGAGCTTAGCCATGAAATCTACCAAGACTTCATTAAGACTATCAAGGACACAGCTCCATCTGTTCCTTATGCAAATGCACAAGATGCTGCAGCTGATAGCTTAAATGACGGCTGCTCTACCCATAATCAAGATGCTTTGCATGCTTTAGGTAATGGGTTAAATCAGAGTCATGATGAGACAACTCCCCTGTATGACAGCCATGGTCGGGAGCTTGCCTTAAACAAAGATGCCATGCGTTGTGAGGATGGCTCGTATAATCTGCACTACTATCCAATTGCCCAAGATCAAGGCGATCCTTATGACATGGATATGGCTGTAGTTAGACACTTTAGACAGCAGGCTCTCAACACACCTCCAGTGCTCTTTGAGTCCACTATCTTTGGTGCCTTAAGTAAGCTCAAAGCAAAGTTTCCTGAGCTTGCCTCCTACGGGCCAAAGCTTAAGCGTATCTACAATGCTATGCGGGCATTTTCAGTTGATAAAAATGCCGATGCTGATACCCAAAAGAGACAGCAATACCTCTTTGATGCTATCCAAGATCCTCTGCACTGCTCTTTAGATCCTGAGGTAGTGGCAAGCCCAGCTGTTGGCACAATCACTTGCTCTAATCCATACGATCTCGTTACTTTTTACCAAAATATTGAACGAACCTTCACTAAGAGCATGATTGCTATCGACTTGCCAGTTGCTCGTCCATGGGAAGTCTTTGCCTATATGCCTTATGGTCCAAAAAACGGCCTCTTGCCACATCTAACCATAGCCATGGCATACCATTTTTACATCTACTATGGGGCCATGCCAGCTATCATTTGCAAAGACTCCATTGAGTTTTGCATGGGCAAGGTATTATCAGACAAGCAGCGTGAGCAGCTTATGATGGAGCTTACCGCAATTTCAGGTGGTGTTTATTACGAAAGCCCTTATGAGCTGCAAGCCTCAAGTGAGGCCATCTCCACTATGCTTATGCGTAGAAAGAGCTTTACCGTGCAGTTCAATAACCCTACTCTTTTCAAATAAGCCCCATAAGCGTGGCCTCAAGCCACGCTTTATCCACCAAACGTAACTCAACCTGCCTCTCCATTTATCAGCTTGATTGCTGCATAAGCTGCACAGGCACACTTAGCCTCTGTTGAGGATAAGCAGTGCGTATTCATGGCTACATCCATAGCCTAAGCCAAAGCCAAAGCCAAAGCCATGGTAGTCCTGTTAATTGCTCCTTAGTGCAATCCTGCCAAGATAGATGCACTAGCCTGAGATCCACTTGCTCTATCCACAGCTACTTAGCAAAGCAATTTAGCTAGCCACAAATTCATTGCCCACAACATGCCAAAAGCTCACTACGTCAGCTAAGCTGAGTTCATGAGCTCTTCTGCAAGCTATTTCAAGCAATTCAGCAGCGTACTCACAGACCTCATATACCTAAACAGCCGCTTTATTTGGCCAATTGAGCGCATATCCGCTGCCGCTTTGAAAAGTTGCAACAAGCACTGAAGCCTATAGCTGCAGACATGTCTTTGGGCTCATTTTACTGCTGCAGCCCAGTAGTTTAGTTGCGAGCTCGTAGTTTAGTCCTTCTATGCTCTTTCTTAGTCTAAATCAGTGAGTTTGGCAGCTTGTGCATGGCATGCAGCCTGCTGAGCTCGGCTCTATGCTGCGAGGTGGTAGTGACTTTGTCTTTGCATGGTAGAGAAGGAGACGACCTGCCTAATGGCTCAAAGATAGCTGCCTCCTGAGCATATGGGCTTTAGGACTTGGTGGGTATTAGAGTTATTTGACAGCAACGATGAGTGTCTACATGAGCTTATGTTCCAATTTGTTTGAGGGACGTACTTAGATGCTTGAAATTGTTGCAGCTTAGGTGTTTTATCTGTTGCTTTGCAACCATCAAATGCCTCGCTTAGCTCGGTGCTAGACCCATTTGATATGGGGCTCGTCACAATTAATTAATTAGGTATTGGTTCTAGCCTCATAACGGTGCTAGTGTAATCACTCAAGTCTATTAATTACTGTTAATTGCTCTAGTTGCCACTATCACATACACCATTTATGAGTGTTCTTAAGCTTGGCTCTGCCTTCTTGCCTCGGATCGGTGACTTTGCTCTGCTGCGCATTTGGGGTCAGCATCCATAAGCAAGGTTTGTGGTGCTGCGGCTTTGCGTTGCTGTGCTTGGCTTGGCATGGCTTTGCTTTGAACTGCAGTGCGTTGCGGTTACGTAGTTGGCTGCGGTGCCTGGTGATTGTGCGGCTACTATGCTTAGTGGTTCTGATAGCTAGAGTGGTTGGTAGCAAGCATAAGCTATGGAAAGATGGAGTTCATCATGGATCTACTAGAACAATGCCAGCTGTGGCTTGAGGAACAAAACTACCTTAGGATTATTGAGGCCATTGAGCTGATTCCTCAAAGCAGTCGATCTTCTGATGAGAACTTACTCCTTGCTCAGGCATATAACTACTATGGAATTGAATGCGGTGATCTTGGATACATTGAGAAGGCTTGTGAGACTTTTGCAAGTCTTAGACAACATGTACAAACTACCATTAGCTTCCATAGGCTCTATGGCGATGCATTATTTAACAAAGGTGACCTAGCTCGAGCTTTAGATCAGTACCTTGATGCGCTGCGTATTAGCAAAGACGACAAGAGCGAACAGACACAGTATCTCTTAGATAAAGCCCACGATTGTATTGATCAGCTCAGCCTCTTACTTGGCCATGACAAGCAAGCTCGTGGTGGCTTTGGTCAGGTATGCTTTGAGACCTATAAGCACAAGGTCAAAGCATCTTGGGATAATATCCTCAAGGTCAGCAGCAAGATTAAAGATATCTTTGAAGAAGCTGTTGCGCAAAAGAAAGTGACTGGCACTTATGGTGATACGAGCGAAGTCGTCCCTCTCTTTAGCAATGCTCTACTGATTAACAAGGGCTTCTTAATCACTTTCCATAATGATATTGGACAAGTTGAAGTTACTTTCATCTCACAAGGTAACAGAGAAGAGCTCTATGAGCTGGTATATTTTGTCCTCCAATGCCCTGATGAGCTTTTAAACAACAACGACTGGCGCTTTAGTATCGACAAAGGCCCTGCACAAAAGCCTATCTACCGCAACAACTTATTCACCATTAAGAGTGTTGAGACTAAGGTAGCTATCCTTCCTCCAATTAATGATTATTCTAAGCAAGTAAGACTTAAGGTCTGGTCACCAAGTGTTGGTCTGTACCTCAATGATGAAGTCCGTGGTCCTATAGTCTATGAGGCTATGCATGACCTTGTGCAATATGCTTTAGGTCAGATTGCCTATCTTGCCTTAGTAGAAGACATCATATGCGTTAGTGATGAGTATGAGCTAACCTCTTATGAGTATGACGAATCTATCGGCGTTGTCACTTTAGATGAGCTCTTTGACAAGCTTAATCAAGCTGGCTACAACGCTTCCATTAATGCTAGAGAGTATCTAAAAGATTGTGAGCTAAAGTACGAAGATGATGGTCTTACCAACGATGTACAGCCAATGCGTGCCGATGTGTTCCAAGGCTTTAGCTCCATACCAAGTAGCATCAGCGAATATTGCACCTTTAGACATGAGACCTTTGCCACCCGTCTTGATGATGGCGTTGCTCCAGGCTTTCTAGGCATCGAGCTCGATAGAGATGAGTACTTTCAGCCTGAAAAATATACATATGACGATGACGGTAAATTTATTTCGGCTGTTATCTCCGATTATGTCTGTCCAGAAACTGCCCTTGAAATGGCGTTTAAAGACTTCTTCTGCAATGGCTCATTTGCCACCGTACATTGCACTGGTACCGCCACTGGCCGTAAATACATCTATATCGACTTTATCTGCTACGACTTAAGTCCTGACTTTATCAAGCAGCTTAAGAAGTTTGTAAGCTCTGTCCGTTATATCAAAAGCGCATTTTATGCCCCGATGTGTGCACTGATACCACCTGTCTTCTTAACCCGTGCTACCAAAAAGAAAAAGGAGCAATTTAACATTCGCCTTGAAGACTACATCCTAGGCAAAGACCTCTAAAGGCAGCCCAAGGCAAGAGCCCAAGCTTTATCATTGGATGTCTGGTAACGAGAGTAATTTAAAAAATCTGTGCTTTTGAATGCCTAACAATAACTATACTCATGCCTCACCATGAATTTGTCAGTCTTTAAAGCTATTTGATGGGGACTTGTTGTCCCCCTTAATTACCACCATCTAGCAGCTCAGCCAGGCTCTTAGTGCTTTGATATTTGGTGCAGTACTCTTTGATGCAGAACTGTTTGGCGTTTGAGCCCTTTTGTTGCCTATCATCACTTTCGAGTTTTGCCGTGTGGTATTTAGCTTACTTAGCTTAGCATGACTTATGTGAATTACTCAGCAATAGGCAATAAATGTGCTTACACTATGCCTTAAGTAGCTTGCTACTGAGAGCCGGGTGATGGCGTGATTTGTAATGGCGGCTGTGGTAGCGTTTATGGCCGCTTGCTGGACATCAAGGTTAAAAATAGTATCTTTGTGCATGAAAATATCATCAGGACTATAACTTTTATCAGATACGGCTTATCATAGTGCCCTTTGCGCTAAGCTATGCATAGCACGTCTTTAATTTGTGGTGGCTATCTTACTGATTTAGTGTTGGTAGAGCTTAAATATGCTCACTTTACTGCGCTTATGGTAGTGGCAAGCAGCTCTATGAAGTTGTGCGTTAGCGTATCATTGTAGCTCTAGCCTTCGGAATATGTTTGCTAGGCAAATCGAGGTTAATGTTGTGAATCTGATGGAACAGTGCAATCAATGGCATCAGGAACGCCAGTTTAAGAAGATCATTGATGCTATCGAGGCTATACCTGAACATGCTCGTTCAACTGAGCAGATCATGGAGCTAGCCCGTGCCTATAACAATTACGGTCTAGAGCATGATTACAGCTATTTTGAAAAGACTTTAGAGCTGTTACGACCTATTATGCAAAAGATGCGTCACTCGCCTAACTTCTTTTTACGTTACGGTTTTGCTCTCTTGCATACAGGCGCTATTACTGGGGCTTTAGAATGCTTCTTAACCGCCTTAAGATTCATCGACAAAAATGATCACGACAATATCATGCGAGTCTCTTTAACTAAGCTTGCTCGCATGTGCTATGACCGTTTAGGCGACTTAACTGACTTTGTTAGCTTCAACTCCAAAGTTAAGCAAACCTGGGCTAACTTAAAGCAGATTAGAGATGAGGTGTACAACAGCTTAAGTCAGCCTAACATCAGCGAAAAAGAAGCCACTGAAATTGGCTCTAAAGTGGCTGAAGCTTTTGTTTTTCGCAAGAACTTCTATGTCGCCTATCTTAAAGACAGCAAGAAGATTGTTTTGACCATGCTCTGCGGTGGCTCTAAAGAAGATCTCTTTGAGATGAGCTACTTTGTCTCCCAACGACCAAAGAGTTTTTTCGGTACCGACTCATGGGAGTTTGTGATCGATACTAAGCCGATTCCCAAAGCAATGGTACGCAATAGTGTCTTTACGCTTAAAGCAGAAGAGATTCAAGTAACTATCTGTAATGGCAAGCGTTCTACACGCTTTGCTGATGTGTGTCTGTGGGCCCCAAGTGTTGCTCTCTACCTTAATGATGAGCGTCGCGGCCCTGTGGTCATGGAGGCTATCACTGGCCTTTTAGACTACTCTTTAGGCACTATCTGTCGCATGGCCTTTATCGACAATGTAAGGATTGCAACTGAAGAGCGAGATCTAACCCAAGGTGAGTACAACGAGGAGCTAGGCGTCTTCACCCTTGATAAGCTCTACGAGAAGATGACAGCAATTGGCTTTAATACCGCCATCACTGCCAATGAGTTTTTAAAGCAAAGCTATTTATCTTATGACTTTGACGGTAACGATCAGCGTTATCAGCCAATGCGCTTTGATGTCTTTATTGGTTCTACTGCAGTTAACTCATCTATCCATGAGTACTACAACTATCGTTACGACATCTTTGGCCGCTTACTTGAAGATGGCACTATTCCAGGATTCTTTGGCTTTAAGCTTAGCCATGCTGTCTCAGATGAAGCCTTTGCTAGCGAGATGATTGGAGTACGTGAGCGTTGCGAGAAGTTCTTTAGTGAGCTTAGTGACCTTCCAGTCCAATTTACCGGCGGTGCTACTGGTTGCAACTATTGCTACATCGACTTTCTCAACTACGAGTTTTGCCAAAGCTTTTTAAGCATGGCAAGCGAGTTCTTTGAGCAAGAAAAGAATGTCTCTGAGGCCTTCTATGCCCCACTATGTGCAGGTGTTAAAGCTACCGTTCTAAAAGGCCCTGGCGAGCTTGTAAGCGAATTTACCGACGGCATCGAGCAATACGTGCTTGGTAAATACGCTACCATGTCCCAAGGCAAATAACCCCAGAGCACAAACCCAATCAAACTACACACCTCATGGGCAGGCTCTTACAAGCCCTGCTCATGAGCACGATACCTCGCGATCACGCGCCCCATCAAGCACTCTACAGCCATTACTGCAGCTGCTTATTGAGCTATCCTCCATAGCACCATCAATCATTGGCCTAGCAAGCCAGCCAATAGACTCAGGCACTATCACAGGCCCACACCGCAGCCTCATCCATGTGTCAAATGTCAGATGACCCATGACCCATGACCCATGACCCATGACCCATGACCCATGACCCATGACCCATGACCCATGACCCATGA
>NZ_CABTML010000073.1:0-54674 GCF_902485895.1 uncultured Anaerobiospirillum sp.
ATCAGTGTGGTTTTGTTAAATCCTAGCAATTGCATGTTTCCTTAAAATTCGATAAACATGCGGTTTATAATATGTATGCTAGCTTTTAAATTTAACCCCCGTAAAATCGACCAAGTACTGGCTGCAGATAAGCTCATCGTGCTACGAAGAGCTGGGCATGAAAGAGTGTGGTTTTAGCTAGTGAGATCTTTAGATGCGATGATGCTTAGGAAGGATTTAATGCGCTCGATGAGGGGTGGCTTTTATTAGTTGTTGCCTATTAGTCCTATTAGTAAGTGTGACTGTTAGGTAGGCTTGCGAGCGCATTGAAGTGGGGTACAGAATGTAGTTTTGCGATAACTACTTTAGATTAAGCTTACGCATCTCATCTATAAGGTAGTTAACGCTCTTGATGTAATTAGCCTTTAAAGCTGTTACTAATGGGCCGTAACCATCTGCACTAATATCACTCTCAGATGAGTGAGAGCCTGTATAGATAACTTGATCGTTCTTAGGATCGATAATTTGCAAAGAGACACTTACGATACTTTTGCCATCAATAGTGCCTTGAAACTTTGGTACATAAAGCTTGTATTGGTAGTTCACAAACTTCTTATTTAATGAGGCCTTACTTAACTCATCAATAAAGATCACTCTTAGCTCATTGTCGAGATCCGCACTATAGCGATGATTCTTCGCAGGACGCAGTGATACGTCAGATATCTGCAGTACCACACCACCCTGATCAAGCACTGGAGCTAAATGCAGGCTCACATTGAGAGTAGATAAGTATGACTCAGGCTGCACATCCTGGGTTAAGGTATAGCGCTCAAAATTCACATCAGAGACATTGCCACAGGCAGTTAGCACAGTGCTTAAAAATGCACTAGTGAGTACAAGATTCAGTTTCTTCATAACGGGTTATAAGCCCCTTCTACTACCAATTGCTAAGAAGAAAGAGCTCTCTCCTTTTAACTTGTTAAGATAACACGATCCTATTTTAGGCACTACTTCTTTGGTGCGGTTGGAATAGGGTCATTTGGAGAGCCAAAGATAAGAGCCTTTGGACTCTGACCTGCCTCACTTACCACAGGTGAAATGTCTTGCAAGATCTGCTCAATGTTATGGAGGTTATGCTCAATAGACTTATAAAGATCAGTATCTGGACCATAGCCCTTTACTGACTTATTTAAATTCTCAAATGCCTCTGAGAGCTTCTCAATAACATTGGTACGCTTAACTGCAGTATTACTCTCAGTAAATGCATCCATAGCACCTGCAAAGGCCTTTAAGCTATTTTGCAGCTCGGTAGAGAAGCCAGCTACATCAAACTCATTGAGCTTCTCCATAAGCTGGTTGAGCTGATTATCAAGAGACTGCGATGGCTTGATAGGAATAACATTAATGCCTCTGTATGTCAGAAGTCCGTTCTTGCGCTCTACATACTGCATCTTCTTAAGATGGTCAGGCACAGTACACTTTTCCTTACCATTGGAGCTTAATTCAATCTGATTGTTAGCTATGATGAGATTGGCAGAACCGACGCCCGCACACAAATTATTTTTCTTGAGCAAGCCGTTTAAAGCCTCAGTAACATGATGACGGTTTAAAGAGTCGCTATCGATAGCGATCATTACAGGCAAGGCCTTAGCAGTAAAGACTTCTGAGTTATCATCAAACCATGGTGATTTAACAACCTCACCTACCTTCACTCCACGATAGTAAATCAATGAGCCTTGTTTAATGTTGTAAATTGAGTTCTCGAGCATCACAACGTACAAAAGTGAGCCGCCTAATGCTGAGATACGAGCATCCTCTCTCTTGTTATAAAGAGTAAAGACTGTATCGTTAGGAACTCTGACAGACTCTGATTGATTATCGATGAAGTTATCAAAAGAGATGCCGCCAGTTACTAAATTATCAATTGACTCAGTACGTACAGAAGCACCCGCAGGACTGAGCTCAAACTCAACGCCGGAGCTAATCCAGAACTTGGTATTGTGGTTAACTAAGGCATCATATGGCTCACGAATGAATGCACGGTAATGAATGCGCTGGCTATCAACATCGAGCTTACTTTCAGTAACAACACCGACATTAAAGCCTCTAAAGGAAACATTATCGCCTGATGAAATACGGAGTGGATCTTTAGAGAATAAAGAAACCAAAATGCCATTCTCTCCATCTTGTCTAACTGGAGGATCATCTAAGGCAACGAACTCAGAGGCATATTCAGCTGACTCTCCAATACTAAGCTGAATATATGCACCAGATAAAATTGTATCTAAGCCTGAAATACCAGCACTTTCAACACGAGGCTTAACGACCCAAAAGTCAGTATCTTTGCGCAAGAGGTCATCAGTGTTCTTATCCATCTGCACAGTCAAAATGGTCTTTTTGTAGTCAGGTGAGAGCACTACATCAGTCACCATACCTACGTTTACAGAACGCATCTTAACTAGAGTTTTACCCTCTTCAATACCAGATGCACTATTGGTTGTGATCTGAATAACTGGGCCCATATTGAGCATATGATTCCACAGCAGCAATGCCATTAGGATCATGGCAATAGCAGGCACAACCCAGACTAGAGAGATCTTCTTGCTCTTGTGCTCAATAGCTGAGCCTTTGCTCCCAACTTCCTGAGCCACTGCATTTTTCACAATGTTTTTCTGCGGTGTTGTCATAATCCTAATTAAGCGCTGATCCTCGATAACTTATCGAAGAGCTACAAGCGCCTACCTCCACCTAAAATCGGTTAAGAAAGTTATTCTTTTTTAAAGTAGCATCAGTCTTTAGAACATGCTGCACTGTGCAAGTCACAAAGTACTAGTTGCAGTGTTTCAATAAGACTTACTATGTTATTTGGTTTTAGCAGTTGTGATGCTCTCATCAGCTTTATCATCGCGTATAGCGATGGTAGCGCTGTTATGAGTACTCTTTGAGTTTGTAATTACATCAGAGCTGTCTCTGCTTGCACAATTGTTTTCTTTTGGTACAGAGTTATCGTTTGCTGATGCTGTTGTATTGCCATCTTGTAGCTTGTCTTTAGCACTCTCAAGATCTATAGATGCTTTTCTTGCATCTAAGCTTTGCTCAACTTGAGCTTCAGACTCATCAACAGCTACTTGGGATTGAGATTTCTCTGCAGCTTTAGCGTTAGATTTTTCAACTGCGTCTTGATAGGCCTTAGCTACATTTTCAATGCGAACTGGGCCTACTAGTGCTGCAGCAATTTCCTCTGCACGCTGCTCATATGTTTCCATATTGATCTTGGAGGTTTCATCTGTTTTATCGTCCTCCTCTTCAATATTGACCACGAGCTCGCCGTCTTTGTTAATAATGGAATCGCGATTTTTAGCAAGCGCAATATCCCATAACATACGCTCATCATATTCTTCTGCAGCTAGCATGGTCACTAATACGGTAAAGCAGAAGAACACTACTGCAATACCTGGACTGATAGTAAGCACACTCATGCGCACTACAGTAGCCATGATAATAACTACAAAGACGTCAATCATCGACCAACGTCCGATAAAAAGAATGATTCTGTACAGCTTGTTATAACGAGAAGGATAGCCTTTAAAGCCATACTTAGTGATATATAACAAGAGCAAGATACATAAGATCTTGGCAATTGGGATGCAGATAGAGGCAATCAAGATCACGCTTGCAACAAAGTATGAGCCCATGCCCCATAAAGAGATCACGCCATCAAGAATGTCTGAACCAACATTGGATCCCAAATAGTTGGTGAACATGATTGGATAGACATTACTAGGGATATATAAGATCACGGCTGCAATGAGTAGGGCAGCTGTCTTTTGATACATCATGACGGAGCGATTGTCATTAGAGTGTCCACAACGTGGGCATGTGTGCTCTCCACGATACAGATACTTATCATCAGCACATGAGATCTTACTTGACTCTAGCTCTTGATCAAGCTTATTTGACTTACGCCCTTTACGCTTATATACCATGCCACAGTGACGACACATAATCAGACCTTGATCAATGCCACGCATACCAACAGTAGCGTTACGCAGCTCTTCATCATGAGGTCTAATTAAGTTCCAGATCTTATAAGGACTGCCGTGGCTGTAGCACCAAACCATTAATACGGAAAAAACAATGGCAGAGGTGAAACCGGGGTGAAAGCTAATATCAGCTAAAGATACGAGCTTAATTAAACTCACCATAACACCTAATAAGAACACATCCACCATACAAAAGCGGTGGCAGAAAGTATAGGTATTAGCAATGAAGCGGTTAACTTTGAGCCCAAAGAACACTATACCTATAACTATCAAGTGCATGATAAGTGGGCAGCAAAAAGTAAAGAGCAAAAAGATTGCGACTAACAAAGACCAATTCTTATGCAGCACAAACACAATGGATGTAAGCGACATCGACTGTGAAATGCCCAAAGAGCTAATGGTCATGAATGGAAGCGTCACTGAGGTAAACAGCATAATGACAGATGCAATGGATACCACAGCTAAATTGTACAAAGACACGCGCGAGCCTGAACGCAATTCGCTCTTACATTGCGGACAAATGCAAGTAACTCCTTTTTTATAAGGAGGCACCTGAACCACTAGGTCACAGGCACGGCATAGCAGTTTTGACTTGTCTCTTTGCATCTTTGAAGCTCAGCAATAAGGACTCTTAAGACTCTGGAAAGCTTGCCCTACAGATCCCATGTATATAGGCACTAAAACCATAAAACAGCCATTATTCTACACAAAGAACAATCTACTCAACCAAAAATGTAATAAGTGACAGCTACACGAGAAAAAAAAGCCTATAACGCAATGCTGCAAAGAGCAGTTTAAAACGTGCATACACCATGAAATATCCTTAAAAACAATCATACCCAGATGCTTGAGCGCATCGACAATTGTCCTAAAAGGTGGAGCTGAGATGAGATGAGATGAGATGAGATGAGATGAGATGAGACAAGCTCCCAAAACTGCTCATTACTTAAGGAGCTCGAGGAGGGACTGCCCAAGGTTGTCTGATGCTATGTAGGTGCTCTTTGGGCAGGATGTTTATTCTTTAGACAAAGCCCTCAGCAAGCACCACCTGGCCTTCTTTAAGGCTCTTTTGAACATCAATGATGCGCTGATTAGTTGAGCCTCTAAAGTCGATATCCATAGATTGCTTAGACTCTACAAAAGGACCATCTACTAGTACATCTAAGAGCTCTAAGAGAGGCATATGTGACTTATCGGCAATGAGCTTATCGTAGGTATAGCCAGTATAGGTCCATAAAGAATAGCCTTCGCTTTTTAGTACCTTAGCTAAAACACTTAATGGCTCAGCTTGTAAAAAAGGCTCACCACCTGAGAAGGTAATGCCTGAGATCAAAGGATTTTGTTTGATCTCTTTGTAGAAGACTTTGAGTTTTACCTCAATACCGCCTTCAAGAGGCTGAGACTGTGGATTGTGACAGCCCTTACAGTGAAAAGGGCAGCCTTGAGTAAAGATGGTGTAACGAATGCCAGGGCCATCAACGATTGATTCGGCAACAGCGCCGGCAATACGAATGGTGGTGTTTTCTAAAGCTTTAAGTTGCTCGTCCATACCATGCCCCCATAAAATGACATTCTTTACCCATGATAATACACCTGCCAAAATAAATAGAGCTAGCTATCTATTTTCATGAGCAGTGTATTTCATAGAACAAAAAGAGGCTTTTAGCTACAGCCTCATGCTGTGTTAAAAGCCCCTCTTGATGCTAAACCTTGTTGGTAAGTCTTGCTTATGATCCTAGGTGTAGATGCTTAACGCGGTCGTTTACCTCAGCACGCTTGGCATCATTAAATCGATCTAGTGACCCCACTAAATATCCAGTCACTCGACGAATGCGCTCAAACTTAACACCTTTGCCCACAACTCCGTTGCAAGGTTGCATTCTGTTAACCATAAAGACTCCTGTTAATTCTCGCTTGTATGAGCCCATCTTAAAGAGCGAGGCTCGGTTACGAGACGGTGTCACTGACCTTAATTAGGTGCGATGGCCTGACTCAGATTGTAATAGTAGATCGCTTTTTGACGAGAGGATCACTTGCTGCGATCACAAAGCTGAATTTGTAATGTAGTACGCGTTTGTATCTTTTGATACTTGCAAAAGCAAAGCTTAATTTAAAGCACCACTGTATCTGACAAGATAAGCTCCCTTACCAGATGTCTTTTATATTTTAAGGTGGTGCTTAAGCTTAGGCTTTATACCATGCGATAAGCTTTAGCTTTAGCCTCGGCAGATGCAGTCGACGCCTAACTTGCTCAGACGCTCGATGGTTACGCCCTCACCGTCTTTACGTCCGCACTTAGGGCAAACATCATTAATCACACCAACATAGCCACATACTGGGCAGCGATCTACAGGGTGATTAATAGAGCCGTAGCCTACGCCACAGTCCTTCATGTAAAGCACGACACGCTCAAAAGCATCGATGTTCTTGTTTAAGTCACCATCCATCTCAATGTAGGAGATAGCGCCAGCATTGCATAGCTCATGGAATGGGCCCTCAATGCGAATCTTATCTGCAGCTGAGATGTTATGGTAAACAGGCACATGGAAGCTGTTGGTGTAGTAAGAACGATCGGTAACCCCCTTAATCTCACCGTAAATCTTACGGTCGATCTTCACAAAGCGACCTGAGAGACCTTCAGCTGGGGTTGAGAATAAGGAGAAGTTAAGACCGGTCTTTTGGGTTTGCTTATCAGTAAGCTCACGCATGTGCTTGATGATATCGAGACCGAGCTTATAAGCTTGCTCACTTTCACCATGATGCTGGCCAACTAAAGCCACTAAGCACTCAGCTAAGCCGATAAAGCCTACAGATAAAGAGCCATTCTTAATTACATCACGGATCTTGTCATCCCAGTGGAGACGATAAGAGTCAATCCAAACGCCCTGGCCCATTAAGAATGGGTAGTTGTACACATGCTTATCAGCAATAATCTCAAAACGATCTAAGAGCTGCTCAAAGACCATGTTGACCATGCGATCTAAAGACTCATAGAACTTGCTAATTGAGCCATGAGCCTCAATAGCTAAGCGAGGCAGGTTAATGGTGGTGAAGGATAAGTTACCACGGCCAGGAATAACTTGCTTTGTCTTATCGTAGTCATTACCAAAGACACGAGTACGGCAGCCCATAACTGCAACTTCAGTCTCAGGATGACCCTCAACATAGTACTGAGCATTGTATGGAGCATCTAGAAATGAGAAGTTAGGGAACAGACGCTTGGCGCTAACCTTACAAGCTAAACGGAACAGATCGTAGTTTGGATCGCCTGGCTTGGTATTGATTCCATCTTTAACTTTGAAGATCTGTACAGGGAAAATAGGAGTCTCGCCACCACCAAGACCAGCATCAGTCACTAAGAGTACATTTCTCATGATCATGCGCTGTTCTGGAGTGGTGCCAGTACCATAATTAATGGATGAGAATGGCACTTGAGCGCCAGCACGGCTTTGCATGGAGTTGAGGTTATGGATAACTGCTTCCATAGCCTGATAAGTCTCACGATTAGTAAGCTTATGCGCCTCCTCCATGGTGTATTTGAGGTTGTCCTCAAGATCCTCACCTGAGTACTTAATACCAAGGAGCTTCTTGACCTGCTGAGCTAGCTCATCTTGAGATTCATCGCAAAGAGCTGAGCCGTTCTTTTTATAAACGCTATCTACAAGCTCTTTAAGATCATCTAAATCAAGCTCGTCATTGCGCAGCACGATTTGAATAACCTTGCGTAAGTGCTTGTTATAGGACTTAACTACATATGGGGCTAAGTCATACTCAAACATTGGAATAGACTGGCCGCCATGCATATCGTTTTGGTTAGACTGAACAGCAATACATGATAAAGCGGCAGCTGACTGAATGGACTGTGGCTCACGTAAGAAACCATGGCCAGTGGAGAAACCACGGCTAAATAAGTCTGCAAGATTGATCTGACAGCAGTTAATGGTCAGTAAATAGAAATCTAAATCGTGAATGTGGATAGAGCCATTAGAGTGAGCAATGGAGTGCTCTGGCTTAAGCACGTAACGCTTAACAAAGTCCTTAGAACCCTCGGAGCCAAAACGCAGCATTAAGCCCATTGGAGCATTAGCATCGATATTGGCATTCTCTCTTTTTAAGTCCATATCAGCACTGGACTTAGAGGTCAGGTCACGATAGATCTTGGTAAGATCCGCATTGTAGGTACGAACATTAGTGCGCTGCTGACGGTACAAGATAAAATTCTTGGCCTCATCAGACAGATTGCGCTTAATGAGCACACGCTCAATGACGTCTTGGGTATTCTCAACGGTAGGTACTACATCATCGCGATCTTCAATTTGTAAGACCACTTCTTCAGTAAGACTATCAATGAGGTCTTGATCAACTACATAGCCTTGCTCTTCACTATGAGCGGATATCATCGACTTTTTGATGGCATTAGCAATCTTATTACGATTAAAGGCTACCTTGCGTCCGTCGCGCTTTACGATATATCCGATCATACCTACCTCTACTTGACACTAAACAAAGAACCCCAAAGTAGATGCACTTATCTAATAAAAGAGCGTATCTATCCACTCATTACTTAGATAACAGCTTTACACATAAAGCCTCGAGCGATTCCCCACAGACCTATGCACATGGCACATGTTTCCCACTACGCTTAGCTCTATAAGCTCACAGTAGTGTTTTTCACTAAACAGTTCTGCAAGAAAGCTTGATTAAGCACTAACTTTTGCCTGCTAGCTCATGGTAATTGTTGGATTAACAAGCTAGGTTAAATCATTAGATCCTTTGCTCACCTAAGTGCTTGAACATAAAGTTCATGACGCTTAAGTGCTAAAAACAAGCCACCCCATCAGTCACAACAACCATAGGCAAAAAGCGCTTAAATATGCGCTTTTAACCAATAAAAACAGGGCAAACCAAACTATTTATTTTGCGCTAATTGCGATTTTTTTTCAATAGAAATCGCACTAGCGTAGGGTATCAGTTTTTGACTTGCTCTTAGCTAACTATGACTGCTGTTGGCAACACCGCTATCGTACTCTTAATCAGAGTAGAAACACTCACGTCTGCAATAACATTGTGTAATCAGCATATTTATGCGCTTTATTGAGAGACATAGCTGTATAAGAAAGCCTAGATGACGTAGCTTAGGCAGACTTAGTTGTTTTTAGTTAGGCTGTGGGGTGCGTGCTAAACTGTTGGCAGTTTCAGGTGAAGGAGCTTAATAAGTAGGTTTGCTTATGATTAGTCTTGATATCTTTTGCGATGTAATCGACAACTATGGCGATGCTGGTGTTTGTCTGCACTTAGCTCGCACTATGAGTCACAAGGACTTTAAGGTACGTCTGTTTTGTAACAACATGAGTGTCCTAGAGCGCATTTGCAATGAGCACGACTATGAAAATGAGAATCTGAGCTTTGAAAACTGGGAGCAGCCGCTTGAACACTATGAAGCCGCGATGTGTGTTATCAATGCTTTTGGCTGCCATTTTGACAAGCAAACCCACGAGACACTATTAAATAAACCACAAGCACTCATCATCCATCTAGAGTACCTCAGTGCCGAAGATTGGGTTGAAGATTGCCACTCGCTGCCATCCTTTGTTGATGGTCTCACCACTCACTACTTCTTCCCTGGTTTTACCTCTAAAACAGGCGGTTTAAACATTGATAAGGACTTAACAAATAAGTGTATTCCACATCTTGCTAAACTCTACACTAAACTTACTTGCCCACAAGGTTGCGATGAGGCAAAGACTAAGTCTTTAAGTAGTAATGAGCTATGCTCAAAGCTTAACGCCAACGCCGAAGCAACAAGGGTTATTTCCTTGTTTGGCTATGAGAACAAAGCTGTGGGAAACATTGTTAAGAGCCTATCAGATTGTGGGAAAAACACACTTATTAAGGTCTTTGAGGGCTTGTGTCTAGATAATATCAATGCCCTGTATCAGTGGGATCTTAAAGTTGGCCAAATAAAAGAGGTGGGAAACAATCTAAGTATTGAAGCTATAGCCATGGTGGGACATGATGAGTATGACGACATCCTCGTAAGCTCCGACTTTAACTTAGTTAGAGGCGAGGATAGCATTGTCAGAGCCATGCATACAGGTAATCCTTTCTTGTGGCATATCTATCCTCAAGATGAAGGGGCACATATCATCAAGCTAAAATCTTTCCTTGAACGTATGCGTACTATCCTCAAAGTAGAAATCCCAACTCTTGAGTCAGAACCAAATAAGCTAGAGTTACTCCATCACGGTCTTAAATTTATCGCCATTGACGCACATACAGCTGATGCCATGGTAGATGAGATTAGTCAGGTGATGATTGCCTACAATGAGGCTGAACCATGGCCAGAGAGCTTTGATTTTAATGGCTTTGTTGAGCGCAATGCCGCTGCTTTTTATAACCTAGCTGTTTATCTCAATGGTAGAACCAATCTTTCTCAATCATTATGTGAGTTCATTATGAGCAAAATTGGCTCTAAGCTCGCTTAAGAATGCCCTTTCTTCTCAAATTGCTTTGAAAAGGATTAGGCAAATAGGGTATAATAGAGGGCTGTCACATTAACCTGTGGTAAGTACAGGACTTTGGGTGACAATGATTTTTAGCGCTCATATAGGTCTTGAAGAGATCTTCATGAGGGCCAGTGCTCAGATCATTTAGATCTCTGTGCACGTACCGACTTTAATTATGGCGATGCAGTTTTACACTTAACTGAATTGCTCATATAGTCAGTTACAGCTCCGCTTTGGCGGTCAGAAACACAACCCTGCAGCCTAGTTTAAGGCTCAGGTAGTAAGCATCCGACTCTTGACGGGCGGATCTCAAGTAGGAAGTAATTTCATGAAGATTGCACAAGAAATTCGTGCCGGTAACGTAATCATGCTCAACGGCAACCCAATGGTTGTTCAGAAGACTGAGTACAACAAGTCAGGTCGTAACGCCGCTGTTGTTAAGATGAAGCTCAAGAGCTTACTCTCTGATGCCGGTACCGAGACCGTTTTCCGTGCTGATGACCGTATCGATGACGTTATCTTAGAGCGCAAGGACTGCACCTACTCTTACTTCAACGATCCACTCTACGTATTCATGGACGAAGAGTTCAACCAGTACGACATCGAGAAGGACAACTTAGGTGATGTTTTAAACTACCTCGTTGACGGTATGGAAGACGTTTGCCAGGTTACCTTCTACAATGGCAAGGCTATCTCTGTTGAGTTACCTATCACCATCGTTCGTGAGGTTGAGTACACCGAGCCTGCAGTTCGTGGCGATACCTCTGGTAAGGTTACCAAGCCTGCTCGTTTAGCTGGCACTGGTTACGAGCTCTCAGTTCCTGAGTTCGTAAACATCGGCGACCGTATCGAAATCGATACCCGCACCAACGAGTTCAAGAAGCGCGTTTAATTAACTCGTCTTCACTCAAGCGTCTTGTATGAGACGAAAAGATACCCTGCTAGTCAGGGTATTTTTTTGCCCGCTCCACAGCTAAATCACTTCAACTTCAAATCAAACTCAGCCCCACAGCAGCACCATCATACCAATGCTGTTAATTGCTCTTAGATAAAACAACATCTAAGCAAAGCCAATAAATCTCAGAATCCCACAAGCTAACGCGCACGAAAGCTCACGTTTTAAACAAGCTAATCACCATAATTTGCCACACAACATCTGCACATATACAAGGGGGCATAACCAGCACTCATGTTTGCCACTCTAACAAAGTTATGATGCTAGCTACTACTTACTTAAAAGTGACTGCTTTAAACCCAAGCTCTGAGATCGCAAGTGACAAGTTCAGGCTCCCTTACCATATTGAAAAGCGATCACAAGAGAGCGATCTCACAAAAGCAACAATACTTATGATCTGTGGGCAAGTTGTTGTAATTTTTGTGATCTCACATGTGGTTTTTGCTGTTAATCAACAGTGGATTGACAGTGGGATCTTGCCCTAGTGGGAAAGGCTCATCAGGAAAGTCAGCACTATCCCGATCATAACTCACAACAATTTAACATTTGAGATCGTTGATTTAATGCGGCTTTAGCGCACTTTTCCACTGTTTTGAGGCCTAATAAGAAGAAGAGATCTATCTAATACAAAGATCTATATTATTTATAGATCTTAATAGTGATCCCCAAAATCTGTGAGATCTTAAAATCCCTAATTGAGATCGTGGCACACAAACATAAGATCTCAACTCTGATCTTTTTAAGATCTTACGATCTTAATCTTTTAGCCCACGATCTTAGATCTGAGATCTTATCTTTAAGATCTTATTTCAATGCGTCGGCAGTAGATCGCAAAGTAGATCCTTTTACGATCTTAGTATTACCAATCTATCAAAATCTTGTTTAGCTTCTATAGCCTAAAGGCATTACTTAAGCTAAGGATCATCTTTGAGATCTTAGCTTTGGCTTGTGTAGTAACTCTAATTAAGATCTTATCTACTGCTTGATTAGTTAGCTTTTGAAGCAGTGAGTAGTGATTAATGCTGTCTAGCTTGTTTTTGTTTTCTGTGGTTTTGTTTTTGTCTTATAGATCTGCAGCTTTGATTGTTCAGATGAATTTTATTTGCTACTACTCATAAAAGTGTCATGAGGTTA
Organism: uncultured Anaerobiospirillum sp.; assembly: GCF_902485895.1. Taxonomy (NCBI): domain Bacteria; kingdom Pseudomonadati; phylum Pseudomonadota; class Gammaproteobacteria; order Aeromonadales; family Succinivibrionaceae; genus Anaerobiospirillum; species uncultured Anaerobiospirillum sp. The sequence goes on from NZ_CABTML010000073.1 coordinate 12,618, forward strand.
GTTTGCTACTTGAGCTTCTTTAGCTTATTTGCTGCAATTAAGATCTGGCCATTTACGTGTGGGGGCGGCTAAAATTTTTAGGCTGCAAATGGCTTGAGCATGGGTGTGGAGTAGGGCTTGTTTTTTTATGTGGCCATTGGCTACTTGATTACTTTAGTTTAAGGCTAGGCACTACTTAGAGTACTTAAGTTGCCGCGAGCACTTAGGATCGCAATTGAAGGGAAAAAGTTTTTGCTGATAAGGGTGTTAAAAATCTCATTTGCAAGCTAAATATGCGTTAAAATAGCGCCCGCTCATTGCGTACTTGGACTTTTATAAGTCTATTGGTGATTTTAGATAGCGTAGGGTATTTAAGAACAATAGTTTTCATTGGTCTTAAGTAAGTGCGTACGAGCAATGGATTCGCTGTACGGGCCGTGAAATAGGTCGTGCTTAGATTGCGTTAGGCGACTTACCGAAAGGCGACATGATTTAAACCCAAAATTCTACTTGCAAGCATAAGCTTGTGGGTTCTTACTAAAATGAGGTTGCCATGTCTTTTAGAGAGTTTGATGTCATTGTTGTTGGCGCTGGCCATGCTGGTATTGAAGCTGCTGGTGCTGCAGCTCGTATGGGCTGCAAGACTTTGCTGTTAACTCACAATCTAGAAACTGTCGGTGAGATGTCCTGCAATCCTGCTTTCGGTGGTATTGGCAAGGGCCACTTACTGCGTGAAATTGATGCTATGGGTGGCATTTGCCCACAGGCTATTGATAGAGCAGGTATTCAGTTTAGAACCTTAAACTCATCTAAGGGCCCTGCTGTTAGAGCTACTCGTGCTCAAACCGATCGTCACCTGTATAAGGATGTAATGCGTAAGACCTTAGCCTCTTACCAAAACCTTACCTTATTCCAACAGCCATGTACTAAGCTGCTCTTTGATGGTGATACTTTATGCGGTGTTAATACTGCAGCTGATATTGAGTTTTATGCCAAGGCTGTCATCATCTGTGCCGGCACCTTCTTGAATGGACTTATCCACATTGGACTCAATCACTATCAAGGTGGTCGTGCAGGTGATCCTGCCTCTATTTCTTTAGCAGAGAACTTAAAGGAAATCGGTCTTAAGCAGGGTCGTTTAAAGACTGGTACTCCAGCTCGCTTAGTCGCAGATACCATCGACTACTCCAAAATGCAGCGCCAAGAGCCTGAGCATCCGCTACCAGTATTCTCTTTCATGGATGACAACTCGGTTCTGCCAGAGCAGGTATGCTGCCATATTACTCATACTAATGAGCGTACCCATGACATCATTCGCTCAGGTTTAGATCGTAGCCCGCTGTACTCAGGTGTAATTCAGTCAACTGGTCCTCGCTACTGTCCTTCTATTGAAGATAAAATTGTCCGCTACCCAGATCGTAGCGCTCACCAGATCTTTGTTGAGCCAGAGGGATTAACCTCACCTCTTATTTATCCGAACGGTATTTCCACTTCTCTTCCATACGATATTCAAGAGAAGTTCATTCACTCTATTGAGGGCTTTGAGAACGCTATTATTGCGCGTCCAGGCTATGCAATTGAGTATGACTTCTATGACCCACGTGAACTGTCAGTTACCATGCAGTCTAAGAAGGTCAAGGGTCTGTTCTTAGCAGGTCAGATTAATGGTACTACTGGCTATGAAGAGGCTGCAGCTCAAGGTCTTTTAGCTGGTATCAATGCCGCACTCTTTGTACAAGGTAAGGAGTCTTGGTTCCCATCCCGCAATACAGCCTACATGGGCGTAATGATGGATGACCTGTGCACCTTAGGCACTAAAGAGCCATACCGCATGTTCACTTCACGTGCTGAGTACCGTCTGATTTTACGTGAGGACAATGCAGATATTCGTCTCACCCCAACTGCACGTGATTTAGGCATCATCTCTGATGAGCGCTATAAGGCATTTGAAGAGAAGCAAACTCAGATCGAGCGTGAAAAGGCTCGTCTGCGTGAGACCTTAGTAAAGCCAAGTTCTCAGATGGGCCAGAGCATCAACAAGATCTTAAATAACGCCCTGTCCAAAGAGCAGACTTTAGAGGTGCTGCTGCGTCGACCTGAGTCTCGCTTAAAGCCACTGTTAGAGGCAGCAGGCTTAGAGCCAATTGCTACCTTGCCTCAAGCAGAAGAGCAAGTTGAGATTCAGGTGCGCTATCAAGGTTATCTTGAGCATGAGCTTGAGGAGATTAAAAAGCGCGAGCTTAATGAAAAGACTCTGCTACCGCAGAAGTTTGACTACAGAACTATCTCTTCTTTATCAAACGAGGTTGCCCAAAAGCTCAATGAGTTTATGCCAGAGACCTTAGGTATGGCCTCACGTATTTCAGGTGTAACACCAGCTGCGATCTCTATCTTGCTCGTACACTTAAAGAAGCTCGGTCTGTTAAATCGTCAGCCTGATCCATCCTTGATGGCTACTTCAGAGGCAGTATCTGGCGCTATTATTAAAGAGTAGCGCTTAAGTGATTATCTTGGTCATAGCAGCTAAAGAGCAGTAGATGTAGCTATCCGTAAGAGTATGGATCTGAACATACTCACGCTGCTATGGCCATGTATAACTAATTAGCACAACGCTTAATATCTCACTTTATCGTTTGTACAAGGAATGCATATGGCCTCTAAGGTTGCTCCGTTTAATTTTGATGACACCAAAAGCTATCTGATGTCCTTGTTTGGACAAACATCTTTAAGTATTACTGATGAGCAACTTGAAAAGCTCACCATCATCTTAGAGATGCTCAACACTTGGAACTCAGCCTTAAACTTAACTGCTATTCGCGATGTTAAGCAGATGGCCGTATTGCACATTCTCGATAGTGCGGTAGCTGCGCCTGTAGTTGCTTCAGTTGAGGGGGTTAAGCATGTTGCAGATGTGGGAACTGGTGCAGGCTTCCCTGGATTAGTTCTGGCTGTGCTTCATCCTGAGCTTAACTTTACCCTGATTGATTCTGTAGGTAAGAAGCTTTCATTTGTTCGTCAGGTATCAGCTCGCTTAAAGCTGAGCAATGTTGAGATGATCAACAAGCGCTGTGAGGAAATTGAGCATGAGCCTTTTGATTGCATCGTGAGCCGTGCTTTTGCTCCAATTGAGCGTATGGTGTCATGGTGTCTGCCATTGTTAAAAGACGATGGTCGTTTCGTGGCGATGAAGGCTAACTTAGAGCAAGAAGAACTCGATGCTATTCCTAGCTCAGTAGAGATTGAGCGTATTGAAGAGCTCCACGTTCCTGAGTGTGATGCTAAGCGTCAGGCTGTTGTGCTCAAGAAAGTTTAAGCAAACATTTAGTGCTAAAGGCTAGTAACGTTTAACGTGGGTGCTAGCTGCTTAATGACATCTTGCCCACTTCAGTCTTTGGTGCATAGCGTCCTTGTGTACAGATGCTTGGTTCTTTTACAAAAAAGATAGGCTAAAGTGCACTAGATTTGATTGATGCTTTACAAATGTTTACAAGCGTCATGAGTATCACAGTGCGAATCTTTTAGATGTGCTAAAGTAGTATGTTGGTATGCAAGTATGCCTGTAAGACTTTGTTTACAAGCAAGAGCATACTTAAAGAGAGTATCTAAGTGTGCTGGGGTTGCCTCATGCTTATGGCAGTCTCAAGCAAGAGTTAACTTATCCGATCTCAGGTAATAATATGGCTAAAATCATTGCTATCGCTAATCAGAAAGGCGGTGTCGGCAAGACTACAACTTGTGTGAACTTAGCTGCCTCTTTGGCTGCTATGGAAAAGGCCGTTTTGGTTATTGACTCTGATCCTCAGGGTAATGCCACTATGGCTAGTGGTATTGATAAGTTCAACTTAGAATGCTCTATTTGCAATGTGCTGCTTGATGATGTGGATATCCGCGAGGCTCTCATTACTCACACCTCGGGCGGTTTCCATTTAATTCCAGCTGACGAGGACTTAACCGAGGCTGAGGTTAAGCTTATTGATAAGTACATGCGTGAAGTTCGTTTAAAGAACGCCATTGCACTTATCAAGGATAATTACGATTACATCCTCATTGACTGCCCTCCATCTTTAAACCTCTTAACTGTAAATGCCATGTGTGCAGCTGACTGTATCTTAGTTCCGCTGCAGTGTGAGTACTTTGCACTTGAGGGCTTAACTCTGCTTATCGACACTGTAGATCAGCTCGCTCGCGTAGCTAACCCACACTTAAGAATCGAGGGTATTTTACGTACCATGTACGATCCTCGTAATCGTCTTGCTGTGGATGTGTCACGTGATTTAGAAGTAAGCTTTGGCGATCTCGTTTACAAGACTATCATTCACCGTAATGTGCGCTTAGCTGAGGCCCCAAGCTTCGGTAAGCCAGTTATCTACTATGACAAGTCTTCTAAGGGCGCTACAAACTACATTCAGCTCGCCTCAGAGATCGTAGAGAAAGATAAGCTTGAGTCTGAGCGTATTGCTGCTAAGGTACGTAAAGAGGCAGCAAAGGTTAAAAAGCCAGCTGCACGACCTGCAGTTAAGACAAAGTAGCTCTTAGTAGTTACTTTTGCCTGATATCACTTGCCCTTTTAAAAACGTCAATGGCTGAGCTTGCTACTTTTAGTTCATACATTGGCGTTATATTTTCTTAGCGCACCCCATGGCCTTACGAGTAGCTTATACATCGGCCGTGGAGATCAACATCTTGCTACTATCTTTGCTATTTCGTTGCTATTGGAGTCAAACATGGCCGGTTTGGGAAGAGGTTTAAGCGCCTTGCTCAGTCAGAGCGCTGAAAAGTCTGCTCGTAATTCTGATGGTAAATCCACAAGGGTAAATCGACTTCTTCAACGCTCCTTAGCTCATGCTCAAGGCCAAGATGAGTATGATGAGAGCGCTCCTAGTGCTTTAAATACTCAAAAGCACCTGCCTCAAGATGCAATCAAGAGCGCTACAGCACAAGAAGATCCATCAAATAGTTTTGAGAAAATGCATGAAGCTGCAAAAGAGAGCCTCAATGCGGCTGATGATATCGCTAAAGGATCAAAGAACAAGGCTAAAAAGTCTTTAAAGCAAGGCAAAGATAAGCACAAATCAAATCTTAAGAGTGAGCGTAAAGACAATAAGAACAATGATCCTGAGAAGGTAGGTAGCTTTGGCGTAGGTGCCTTCGGTGCTGAGGCAATAGCAGATACTATGGATGCTCAAGATGCTTCTTTGAGTACTACGAGCAGTAGAACTGATGAGAGTATGAATAATGTGGTTCATGATCTCTCCATTGATAAGCTGCGTCCATCTCAGTATCAGCCACGTACCCATTTTGATGAAAAGGCTATCTTAGAGTTATCTGAGTCGATTGCTACACACGGTTTATTAGAGCCTTTGTTAGTCAAGAAGATTGGTGACGACATCTACGAAATCATCTGCGGTGAACGTCGTTTTAGAGCTGCTAAAGAAGCTAAGCTTGAGTCAGTACCTTGCCTCATTCGTGATGTCACTGATGATAAGGGCTATGCTATTGCTCTCATTGAGAACTTACAGCGCGAAGATCTCAATCCTGTAGAAATGGCTATTGCTATCGATCAGATGATGCAAGAGTGCAATATGACACAAGATGATGTAGCTAAGGATATCGGTAAGTCTCGTTCTACCGTAGCTAATCTCTTGCGTGTACTTAAATTAGAGGATGAGCCTCTTGCTTGTCTGCGTGCCAACAAGATCGACCTAGGTCATGCCAAGCTGTTATTGTCTTTATCAGGTCGCCATCAGGTTGAGGCATGCCGTACTATTATCAAGAAAGCTCTGTCAGTGCGTGGTACAGAGGCTTACATTAAAGAGCTGCAGCAAAAACAAGACAAGAAAGACAAATCGTCTCATTCAGATAAAGAAAAATCCAAAAAATCAGAAGATCTGTATTTGGAGCTGTTAAGCAAGCTCGAAAAGAGCGTATCAGACAGGCTTGGTGGCTGTAAGGCTAAGTTTAAGCATCAGCATGATGGCAAAGGCTCTTTAGTTTTAAGCTATTCTTCACAAGATGAGCTGAGCAAGATCATTAAGGCTTTAGGTCTGAGTGTAGTAAGTTCTCAAGCTGGTGATGTGATCGCTACAGATGATAAGTAGCAAGATCAGCTAGTGCAGATAAGGAGTGTCTGCATATAGCTGTACTTTGCGTGAAAGCCTTATAGAATCAAGATTTTATCCACAAAATTTTGAAATCATATCCACAGAATTTCAAAAAAGTATTTACACAAAATTAAATACACTTTTAGGCAGTTTCTAAGATAAACTCGGAGTTATACTACGTGAGTCGCTCAGATCTTTTGCCTAGTTTTTTATGGCCAAAGATCAAGCTGATGGGACTATCTTTGTATATGTGATAGTGACTTTCAACTTACATAGGAGAGTGTGGAAGCTTGGGCTTTTAGCTGCATGAGTTAGCCACTAAAAAGATATGAGAGATTCAAATCTGTATAACAGTGACGAGAACACTGTAGATAATAACGAGCACAACAGCCACGATGTTGCTAAGTCTGTTTTACGTGAACAATTAGACAGTAGCAATCAACATCCAATCGATCTCAAGAGTGGTAATAAAGATAGATCATATGATGCCTACGACGATGTAGAGGCAGATGATCAGTTTGTCTCTAAGATCTCAGCACAAGAGGCTCTTGAACTTAGCAAAAAGCAGCATGGCTTACCTAAAATGATCCGCCTTTTACAGGTGCTCATCTTATGTATGTTTGGTTCTGCATTTGTGGGTTTTTACAAAGGCTACAATCTTATCAAGGGGCTTGAGTCTTATTATGCGGGCGCTCAAGAACCAATTGATTACGCTCAATCCTTAGCTGCTATTGCTGGTCCATTAGCAGATCAAGGTGCCTTAGGTTGTGCCCTGTGGTTTATGATCTCTTCTATATGTGGTGGCTTAGGCGTAATTATTCCTTTTGCGGTATATAACTTTATTGCACGTCGTGGCGAGCAGAGCCGTTTTCCAGGTACTGCAGGTGTGATGTACGATGCGATCAAGGCAGAGGTCTATAAGTACTCCATCATGGTTCTGATCTTAGGAGCTGTGTTTAAGTTCACTGATCTTAATGACATGATCACCATTGCTACATTTGTAATCATGATGTGCGTGCAATTAGTTCTTTCTAGCTATAGCTTAGGCTTTGCCTCACAGAAGGCTGCTCAAGAGACTTATAAGTCCAGTTCACAAGGTGCTGCAAACTCAAGTGGTGATGCAGCAATTAAGTAGCAAAACACTTAGATTACAGATCATAAAAAGCTCGATTGATGTACCGCCTCTTTAAGATCAAGATGTGGTACATGGGATCGAGCTTTTTTCATTATTGCCCGTACAAGCATTTGACTAATACCAATACACAAGCCACGGCCTTAAGTAACGATGATTTGCCGATGTATATGGTGATGCTAAAGCTGCCTCACTCAAGACTAAAACAAAGACCAAGACAAAGACTAAGACCAAGACAAAGATCAGAAGTGGTGGCAATAGCAAGAGCAAGAGCAAGAGCAAGAGTAGCAGCAAGCGCAGGGGGCGGTGCTTTGGCAAGATCGTAAGTGTGGCCATAAGATCTTGAGAGTGCTATGCGTGCTGGTCGTGGCGGTGCGCGATATTTTGAGATCGCTAAGATCGCCGTTAGATTCATCGAAGCTGAGATCCCTTTTAAGTATGGTTTGAGCGTGGCGAGCTTAAGATTTAAGTGGTGAGAGATCATTAGTATTTGGTGCGGGCGCTCTGAGTGCAATTAACAGTAAATGGATGTTTTGATGGTTTATGGTTGCTAAAGCAAAATTTAGCTGCATCAGGTCATGAGCTACGCTGGAGTGCTCCCTTTTTGTGGGGTACTTAAAAGTCAATTTAGATGAGTGACTGCAAAAAGTTGCGGTGCAGGGTGCTTAGTAATGCACCGAATCGATGCAAGAATATTTTGCAAAGAGTCTAGAGTAGGGTTAGATAAAAGGTGTAATGCGCATCTTTAGTATCTTGTCAAAATGAGTGGGATCTGTATGTATACAAGTTAGCGTTTGTCTTTTGATCTAGCGCACACACCGCTGTTGGTTATGTTTGACTATAAATGCGCTTATACATAGTAAAAAAGAGAGTTCTGCATGAACTTGTATACCAGTTTGACCTGGGAATCTTACCTATTTTGATTGCCTGAGTTGGCAGAGAATTACGTATGCTTTTGCGCTTATTGATAGGCCTTTAAGAGTTTTGTGTGACTAAGCTCTCAATGGTCGCGTGACAATGCGCACACTTTAGTTAACACGTGATGATAACTAGCTTTGTAACTTGATAATTTTTTCCATATGTATATGTCACAAGATTGTGATTTCAATTTCTCATTTGAAAACAATCAGAGTATATTATCAAGCTGATAAAGGAACTGCTAAGCTCTGTCTAGCGGGCTTTTCATGGCTTATTGTTCTGAATTTTGACCCTTACAGGTCTTTATTTTTAGCACGGTAATGCCATCGATTTGTATCTGAGTGCATTGCACTACAAATGCACATCAAAGCCAGCCTATTACAGACTTGTAACGCACTTTATCTCCCCATGATGAACATGTTTATCATGGTGTTTTAGTTGTGACTCAAGGGCACTTCACCACTAGTCTTCAACATTCGTGCTTGCGACTTTAAGTTTGTAGCTTTTATAAGTTGTCAAACCTAAGTCTGTGTAGCATGGGTCTTGTTGACTATGAGAGTCATGGCGCTTTTGAGGGCTTTATCCTTTTGGTCAATGACTATTAAGTCATTAGATCAGGCTTATGAAAACGGGAATACCCATTTGCATAAGCTTAGGGTTAGTTCTCGTTTTGAGAGCTGTTTAGTTCTTAAATGCGCCATGTCTTTTACATTGAAGAGTTCAGAGAGCAGCTAAAAATCTCTTAGATACGCTACTTGCGCTAACTTCCTTACATGTACTTGTATATGTAGGCAAGGTAGTTAAAAGCAGCCTCTAAGATAGCTTTAGCGTTTCTATACTTCAGAGGACAGCCTCGTAGTTTTTGGCAGCCTATTGAGATGTTATAAAGCTACGACGTACATGACCTCCTATCTTGCTAAAGATAAGATGGCAGGTATTGCTTGCTAACTTACCTTTCAAGAGGCCAGGTTTAGGCTAGGCGGTAAGTACTAACGATTGCTCTTTGAGCTTGTTGTTGCTTGCTTACCTGTAATAAATTTTGGCTTGGGATGGAATGATTTAAAAGGCTTGATGAGATGGCTTGCCATAACATCTGCATTTGAATCAAAACTCTGAGGACAAGCAGTAATTTAGTCATCGAGCGCAACTATGCTATGTAAGGCGAGCATTTTTAAATGCTGCTCATTTCAGGCCTAAATCCTGAGTGCGGTAATTTCTTAGTGTTGCTTTAAAGAGCGTTTTTGCAAGTTCATCCAGGAATCAAAAGTATCTTATGTCTGGGACTTCATCTCAAGAATATATTGGACACCACCTTCATTTCTTGCAGGTTGATCTCCGCGATGGCAGTATCGTAGATAGTGTTATTCCTAGAGAGCCAGCAGCTTACGAAAAGTGCATGGAAGCAAGCGGATCTCAGTCTGATTGCTTAACCATCACTGGTTATGATCAGTGCTACTTTTCAGATTTAGCTCAAGGCTCCTGTATCTCCTATCACGCGCCTTCGGAGCATGAGGCTTCATTGATTAACTTCTACCACTTAAACCTAGATTCTCTAGGCTTTACAGTGCTCTTAGGTTTACTGTTCTTCTGGTTATTCAGAAGCGCTACTAAGAGAACTGCTACTGGAGTTCCAACCAAGCTTCAGTGCTTTGTAGAAATGATCTTTGAGTTCGTACAGGGATCTGTTTCCTCCATCTTCAAGCGCAAGAGCAATCTCATTGCTCCACTGTCGCTGACTGTGTTTATGTGGGTTTTCCTCATGAACCTGATGGATCTGCTCCCTATCGATCTGTTACCTCACTTTGCAAGCACAATCGGTGTTCCTTACTTAAGAGTAGTGCCATCAGCTGACGTAAACATCACCTTGTCTATGGCATGTGGTGTGTTCTTGCTGATCTTCTACTTTGCCTTCACCAATATTGGTGTTAAGGGCTTCGTTAAGGCTTATACCCTTCACCCATTCCATCACTGGGTTTTCGCACCTATTAACGTCATCTTGGAAGGTGTTTCACTCCTGGCCAAGCCTGTCTCATTAGGTCTGCGACTCTTCGGTAACATGTACGCCGGTGAGATGATCTTCATCCTTATCGCTCTGTTACCTCTCTGGTGGATTCAGTGGGTGCTGAACGTGCCTTGGGCATTGTTCCACATTCTGATTGTTACCTTGCAAGCATTCATCTTCATGGTTCTGACTATTGTTTATCTGTCAATGGCCAGTGAAGAGGACTAAGCGAGCAAACTAAGTTACAAAGTGCTAGTAGTCACAACAACTTTTTACGACGCTAATGTTTTGCAACTTAAAACTAATGTTCGCTTAGCTTCTTAGTGAAGTGAATGAAAAGTTCATAAACAGATGTACCAAGTAAGTTACTTATGGGCTACTTGGATGCATTCTGCAACGGGCCAAAGGGCGTGAGTTTTTCTTAACTTTACCCCTCACACTTTGGTTCTGATGATTTTAAAAAGCTATAAAAAAGCAAAGAAATTTGTACTTTTAAGGAGAATTTAAATGGATTTCAACATCCTCGCTGCCGGTATTATGATGGGCTTAGCTGCTATCGGTGCTGCAATCGGTATCGGTATCTTAGGCGGTAAATTCTTAGAGGGCTCTGCACGTCAGCCTGACTTACTTCCATTACTCCGTACTCAGTTCTTCATCGTAATGGGTCTTGTTGACGCTATTCCTATGATCGGTGTAGGCCTTGGCATGTACCTCATGTTTGCTGCTTAAGCTAAACGAGAGTTTTAGCAAGGAGCTAACACCTTGGAAATTAATGCTACATTTTTAGGACAGGCCGTAGCTTTCCTCATTTTCGTGGTCTTATGCATGAAATATGTTTGGCCACCTTTAATGGACGTTCTTGAGAAGCGTCAAAAGGAAATTGCTGACGGTTTATCCAACGCCGAAAAGGCTAAAAAGAACCTTGAGTTAGCTAAGTCCAATGCCTCAGACACTCTGCGTAATGCAAAGGAAGAGGCTCAGAAGATCATTGATGAGGCACAAAAGCAGCGCTCAATGATCCTGGACCGTGCTGCTGAAGAGGCTACTAACGAAAAGAACCGCATCATCGATTCTGCTAAGGCAGAAATCGAGGCAGAGCGTAACAAGGCTCGTGAAGAATTACGTGCTGAAGTTATCGCCTTAGCTGTTGCTGGTGCGGAGAAAATTCTTGATAAGAAAATGGACTCAAGCTCTGATCATCAAATGGTCAAGAAGATTGTTGATTCCTTGTAAAGAGTGGGGGCAAAGCATTGGCTGAGAACCTAACTATAGCAAGACCTTACGCCCAAGCAGTGTTTGAGATTGCTCAGAAAGACAAGACATTCGACAAGTGGTCAGTGTCACTGCAGGCTTTATCCTGCGCAGTGTCTAGCGAGCAGCTCCTCACTATGATCAAGAATGCAGCCACTCGCGATGAGGCTGCTAAGATTTTGATCGGGGTTGCAGGTGATCTTCTTGATGACAAAGCTCAGAACTTTGTTCGAGTTTTAGGTGAGAACGATCGTTTTGAAGTTCTCCCTGAAATCTGTCAAGAGTTTATCAGGTTAAGAGACGACTATCTGAAGGTAAAGGCTGTTGAGATTGTATCAGCCCGTCCACTTGCTAAAGAGGACGAGAAAGCAATCGTAGCCAAGCTTGAGCAAAAGTATCAGGCAACCGTAAGTCTTACACGTACAATTGACCCAAGCATCATGGGTGGTGTCATCATTCGCGTTGGCGATGAAGTTATTGATGGCAGTGTAAAGACCAACCTCGGTAGATTGTCCTCTACCCTCAAGTAAAGCAGGGGAAATTTAAATGCAATTAAACTCAACTGAAATTGCCGATCTCATCAAACAGCGCATCGAGCAATTTAAGGTTGTCACTGAGGCTCGCGACGAGGGTACTATCGTTTCCGTTAACGACGGTATCGTTCGTATTCACGGCCTCTCAAGCGTCATGCAAGGTGAAATGCTGGACTTCGGCGAAGGTCTTTATGGTCTGGCTTTAAACCTCGAGCGTGACTCTGTTGGTGCTATCGTTTTAGGCCCATACTCTCACTTATCTGAGGGTATGAAGGTTCGTAGCACTGGCCGTATTCTGGAAGTACCAGTTGGCAATGGCTTATTAGGTCGTGTTGTTAACACCTTAGGTGAGCCAATTGACGGCAAGGGCCCAATTGAGAAGGCAGCTTTCTACCCAGTAGAAAAGATTGCTCCAGGCGTTATTGCTCGTCAGGGCGTTGCTCAGCCTATCCAGACCGGCTATAAGGCAGTTGACGCTATGATTCCTATCGGTCGTGGCCAGCGTGAGCTGATCATTGGTGACCGTCAGGTAGGTAAGACTGCTTTAGCTATCGATACCATTATCAACCAGAAGAACTATGGTGTACGCTGCATCTACGTAGCTATCGGCCAGAAGGCCTCCACCATTGCTGGTGTAGTACGTAAGCTTGAAGAGCACGGTGCTTTAGAGAACACTATCGTTGTTGCAGCTTCTGCATCCGATACTGCTGCTCTGCAGTACATTGCTCCATACGCAGGCTGTGCTATGGGTGAGTACTTCATGGATCAGGGCGAAGACGCCTTAATCATCTATGACGACTTATCAAAGCACGCTGTTGCTTACCGTCAGATTTCTCTGCTGCTGCGTCGTCCTCCAGGGCGTGAAGCATTCCCAGGTGACGTTTTCTACTTACACTCACGTCTTCTCGAGCGTGCCTCACGTGTTAACGCTGAGTACTTAGAGGAGCTTAGTGGTGGTAAGGTCAAGGGTAAGACTGGTTCTTTAACCGCTCTGCCTATTATTGAGACCCAAGCAGGTGACGTTTCCGCGTTCATTCCTACCAACGTAATTTCTATTACCGATGGTCAGATCTTCTTAACTTCTTCTCTGTTCAACTCAGGTGTTCGTCCTGCTGTTGACCCAGGTATCTCCGTATCTCGTGTAGGTGGTGCCGCACAGACTAAGATTATTAAGAAGCTCTCAGGTGGTATTCGTACCGCTTTAGCTCAGTACCGCGAGCTTGCAGCTTTCGCTCAGTTCTCATCAGACCTTGATGATGCAACTCGTAAGCAGCTTGATCACGGTCAGAAGGTAACCGAGCTCATGAAGCAAAAGCAGTTTGCTCCATTAACTGTTGCTGAGCAGGCTCTCGTTATTTTCGCAGCTGAGCGTGGCTACCTTGAGGATGTTGAACTTTCCAAGATTCTGCCATTTGAGTCCGCCCTGTTAGAGTTTGCTCGTCAGAAGTACGGCGATTTGCTGAACAGCCTCGAGCAGAAGCCAGACTATAACGATGACATCGTTAAGAGCTTTGGCGATTTAATCTCTGAGTTCAAGTCAACTCAGACTTACTAGGAGCTCTAACAATGGCCGGAGCAAAAGAAATCCGCACTAAGATCGCTAGTGTTAAGAACACTCAGAAGATCACTAGTGCGATGCAAATGGTAGCCGCATCGAAGATGAGACGTGCTCAGGAGAAAATGTCTTCTTCACGTCCATATTCGCAGGCTCTCAGCCGCATCATCGGACACATTGCCGCTGGTCACACTGAGTACCACCATCCGTACATGGTTGAGCGAGAGGTTAAGAACATTGGTTATATCATTGTTTCTACCGATCGTGGCCTGTGCGGTGGTCTTAATATCAACCTCTTCCGTAAGGTTTTAGGCGAGATTAAAGGCGCCTTAGACAGCGGTAAAGGTGTTAAGACTGTACTGTTAGGTGGTAAGGCCCACTCATTCTTTGCCCGTGCTGGCGTTGAAATCATCGCTCAACACGCAGGCTTTGGTGATGAGCCTTCACCTGACAAGCTGGTCGGTGCCATTAAGGTGATGACTCAGGCTTTCTTAAACGGCGAAGTTGATCAGATCAATCTGTGCTTCAACGGCTTTAAGAATACGATGGTGCAGCTTCCAATGGTTGTTAAGCTTTTACCTCTCCCAATCACTGATGATGAGAACGTAAAGAGCCACCATTGGGATTACATCTACGAACCTGATCCAGCTATCATTTTGAATGTAGTTTTAGATCGTTATATTCAGCAGATGGTTTACCAGGCAGTTCTTGAGAACCTTGCCAGTGAGCAGGCTGCCCGAATGGTGGCTATGAAGGCCGCTACGGATAACGCCGAGACTCTTGTTAGCGATCTGCAACTTGAATATAACAAGGCACGTCAAGCAAGTATTACGATGGAACTTAATGACATCGTATCGGGTGCATCAGCGGTCTAAACAAGTAGAGGATAAAAAATGGCAGAAGCTAGAAAGCGTGCTGGTGAAAAGGGCACTATTGTGCAGATCATCGGCGCTGTTGTGGATGTGGAGTTTGCAGAAAACGCCATCCCAGAGCTTTATGACGCACTCGATATTAAGGGCGACGGCAAACAGCGTCCTGACATCGTTTTAGAAGTGCAACAACAAATCGGCGGCGGCGTTGTACGTTGTATCGCCATGGGTTCATCTGACGGTTTATGCCGTGGCTTAGAAGCTGTTAATACTGGTGATGGTATTAAGGTTCCTGTAGGCCATGCAACCTTAGGCCGTATTATGAACGTTCTGGGCCAGCCAGTGGACGAGCGCGGCCCTATCGGTGAGGAAGATCGCTGGGTTATTCACCGTGCTGCTCCTACTTACGCAGAGCAGAGCGCAACCACTGAGATCTTAGAAACCGGTATTAAGGTTATTGACCTTATCTGTCCTTTCGCTAAGGGTGGTAAGGTAGGCCTCTTCGGTGGTGCTGGTGTAGGTAAGACCGTTAACATGATGGAGCTTATCAACAACATCGCTAAGGCCCACTCAGGCTTATCCGTATTCACCGGTGTAGGCGAGCGTACCCGTGAGGGTAACGACTTCTACCACGAGATGGAAGAGTCTAAGGTTCTTGACAAGGTATCCATGGTTTACGGCCAGATGAATGAGCCACCAGGGAACCGTTTACGTGTAGCTTTAACTGGTCTGACCGTTGCTGAGAAGTTCCGTGACGAGGGTAAGGACGTGCTGTTGTTCATCGACAACATCTATCGTTATACCTTAGCCGGTACCGAAGTATCAGCTCTGCTCGGTCGTATGCCATCAGCTGTAGGTTATCAGCCAACCTTAGCTGAGGAAATGGGTGCACTTCAGGAGCGTATTGCTTCTACTAAGAAGGGTTCCATTACCTCTATTCAGGCTGTGTACGTGCCTGCTGACGACTTAACTGACCCATCCCCAGCTACTACCTTCGCTCACTTAGACGCAACCATCGTGCTTTCACGTCAGATTGCATCTTTAGGTATTTACCCAGCTGTGGATCCGCTTGACTCTACTTCACGTCAGCTTGATCCGCTCGTTGTTGGTCAGGAGCACTATGAGGTAGCTCGTGGCGTTCAGACTATTCTGCAGCGCTACAAGGAGCTCAAGGACATTATCGCCATCTTAGGTATGGACGAACTGTCAGAAGACGACAAGCTTACCGTAGCTCGTGCACGTAAGATTGAGCGTTTCTTATCTCAGCCATTCTCTGTTGCTGAAGTATTTACCGGCTCCCCTGGTAAGTATGTATCCTTAAAGGACACCATCCGTGGCTTCAAGGGCATCATCAACGGCGAATACGACAACTTACCTGAGCAGGCATTCTACATGGTAGGCTCTATTGATGAAGTTGTAGAGAAGGCCAAGAGCTTATAGTCAGGAGGTATGACGCATGGAAGATATTACTTTCCATCTTAACGTCGTAAGTGGTGTTGGCAGTATGTATTCAGGTCGCGTCAGAGCTATGTCTGTAACTGGCTCTGAGGGTGAACTGGGTATTCGCCATGGCCACACTCCTTTAATTACCACCATCAAGGCAGGTATGGTTACCTTAGTTGACGCTGAGGGTAAAGAAGATCAGATCTATCTTGCAGGCGGTATTTTAGAGGTTCAGCCTGAGGACGTAACTGTCCTTGCTGATACTGCTCTGCGTGCTGATGACATTGATGCAGCTAAGGCTGAAGAAGCAATGCGCGCAGCACGTGAGGCCATTTCTCATGCCAATGCTGGTGATAAGGACTACACTCAGGCCTTCATCAAGCTGTCCGAGGCAATGGCTCAGCTCAAGGTGGTCGAGCTCGCACGCTCACGCAGACGTTAATAGTTCTTCTATTAACTCGACAAAAAAAGGGACCAATTGGTCCCTTTTTTTATGCCTTTTGAGCCTGATTTAGATAAAGAAGCTACGTTCGTATAAACCGTAGTGACATTGACCAGCTTCGCCATCGCGAATCATAGTAAGACCAAAGAGTACTTTCTTCTTAGCCTTGTTCATTTCAATATAGACTACGCCACCGTCATTGAGTAAATCTTTTTGTACGATCAACTCTACTGCAGGCTCGAGTAGATCTGAGCTAAATGGTGGATCTAAGAAGATAAGATCAAAGGCTGGTTTACTTTCCAGGTTCTCAAGGAAGCTTAAAGCGTCCTGGTTGACTACACGAGCTTCACCTGCAGCATCAGGCAGGGTGGAGATATTGCTTTTAAGGATTGCTGCTGTATCTGCATCCTTTTCAACTAGGGTTAGAGATTTTGCTCCTCGTGATAAAGCCTCAAGGCCCAAAGCTCCAGAACCTGCAAATAAATCTAAAACTGCAGCGCCGCTAGTTCTTTCGCCAATCCAATTAAAAACGGTCTCACGAACGCGATCGGTGGTTGGACGTAGGCCATCCATGTCGATAACTTCTAACTTACGGCCCTTAAATAGGCCACCAATGATACGGATCTTGTTGTCGTAAGCCACTTATTTCCCCTGAAAGCCTTCGTTAATTTCTTATCTGCAAATCGTTTTAATACAGATTTCGGCTCCATTGTAAGGCTTTTCTCTCATTCTTGGGCATTTTCGCTATAATGTTTAGCGCTTTGCATTGATAATTGGTTTAATGCTAAGCCTCACTAAAGAGGCCAACTATCTTCTATCTTGATCAGGCCACACTTTATCTGTGACCACTTGGTCAATTTGAGCAATGTTGCTCTCAAGCAGCCAAACAAAGAATCGATAGCTTTGTACTTCACAACTATGCCTAAAATTTAGGGCTTTAACATCTTGTGGAAGTAAGCTGCAGCAAGCTGAATCATACAATTGTATGGTCTAGTTGTGTTTTGTCATATGCCTCTTCTGCACTGGCAGTCGAGCAGAATCGGAACTTATAAGCATGGGTTTTTTTTCAAAGTTATTCGGCAGAAAAAAGAAAGACGAAGCTGATGTTTCACAAGAGTCTCAACTAGAACAACAGTCTTTAAGCCGTGACGAACAGGATGACCAGCCGGTTGTTGATGCCATCGTTAAAGAAGAGAAGGCTGAACAGGGCCATTTGAGTCTACAAGATGACAATGAGGCTGTGTTTGCTGATGGCGACAAGGATAGTGACCTTAACTCTGAGATCATCGACGATATTGCAGCTCAAGTTGAGGAAGCCGAAAAAAAAGAGCCATCTTGCGACAGCGCCAAGCAGGGAACGAGCTCTGAGTCTCAGGATGATGCAACCGATGCGGTTGCTCCAGCTGTTGCAAGTAAAGAGACTGACAACGTAGACGCCGCTGCAGTTGCAGCCGCTCAGGCAGAAGCCGAAGCAAAGGCCAAAGCAGAGGCTGAGGCAAAGGCTAAGGCAGAAGCCGAAGCACAAGCAAAGGCTCAAGCAGAGGCCGAAGCAAAGGCCAAGGCAGAAGCCGAAGCAAAGGCCAAGGCAGAAGCTGAGGCAAAGGCCAAGGCAGAAGCTGAGGCAAAGGCCAAGGCAGAAGCTGAGGCAAAGGCCAAGGCAGAAGCTGAGGCAAAGGCTAAGGCAGAAGCCGAAGCAAAGGCCAAGGCAGAGGCCGAAGCAAAGGCCAAGGCAGAAGCTGAGGCAAAGGCTAAGGCAGAGGCCGAAGCAAAGGCCAAGGCAGAGGCAGAAGCAAAGGCCAAGGCAGAGGCTGAAGCAAAGGCCAAGGCAGAAGCCGAGGCAAAGGCCAAGGCAGAAGCTGAAGCAAAAGCTAAGGCAGAAGCCGAGGCAAAGGCTAAGGCAGAAGCCGAAGAAAAAGCTAAGGCAGAAGCCGAGGCAAAGGCTAAGGCAGAAGCCGAAGAAAAAGCTGAGGCACTGGCCAAGGCGGAAGCTGCACGTGAGGCTGTAGAATCAGAGGACGCAGAAAAGGCAGAGGCTGACGAGGCTGAGGGTGAGGTTGAGTCTGATGAAGATGGCAAACCTAAAACTAAGCGTCGTGGCAAGCGTGCTGCTAAGGCCGCTAAAGAAGCCAAAGAAGAAGCTGCTGCTGAGCAAGAAGACACCGAGTCTGAAGAGACTGAGGTTGCTGAACCTGTCGAAGTAGAACAGCAAGAAGAGATTAAGAAAGAGAAAGCCTCCTTCTTCAGCCGTTTAAAGAAGACTCGCGATAATCTTGCCTTTGGTGTGAGCTCTCTGATCTTTGGTCGAAAGATCGATGAAGAGTTATACGAGGACTTAGAGACTGCTCTTATTCAGGCTGACTTAGGTGTTGATACCACCATGAAAGTCATTGAGCAGTTACGCGATGAGTCTCGTATCCGTGATTTGCGTGATGCCGGTGCGCTGCGTAATAACTTAAACCGTATCCTGTCCAATATTCTCTATCCAGTGGAAAAACCACTGATGGTGATGGATCACACTCCATTTGTTATTCTGATGGTAGGTGTAAACGGTGCCGGTAAGACCACTACCATTGGTAAGCTTGCGAAGAAGTACCAGGATATGGGTCTTAAAGTCATGTTAGCAGCAGGTGATACTTTCCGTGCTGCTGCAGTTGAGCAATTACAAGAGTGGGGCCGTCGTGCAGATGTTCCGGTTATTGCTCAGGCTACAGGCTCTGATAGTGCATCAGTACTCTTTGATGCAGTTAACGCCGCAAAGGCACGTGATATCGACGTACTCATCTGTGATACTGCAGGTCGTCTGCAGAACAAAGACAATCTCATGGAAGAGCTGCGCAAGATTGTTCGTGTAATGCAGAAGATCGATCCAGCTGTTCCTCATGAGACTTTACTGGTACTTGATGCTGCAACTGGTCAGAATGCAGTATCTCAAACCAAACTCTTTACCGAGGCAGTGAATGTATCTGGTTTAGTGCTTACTAAGCTTGATGGCACAGCCAAGGGTGGTGTGGTTATTTCACTTGCTGATAAGTACGGCATCCCTATTCGCTATGTTGGTATTGGTGAGAAGGCTGAGGACTTACGTGAGTTCAAGGTAGAGCCTTACGTTGAAGCTTTATTAGGTGAAGACCTCAAATAGCAATCTATCTCTTTAGATTCATTAATAAGAGCCGGCTTTATGCCGGCTTTTTGATGTGTCAAAACAAATTTTTCACAACCAAATACGTATGTTTGGTAGTGCTTTAGGGCGATATTTGGATTTATTTTGGGGCTTGATACAGGCTTTTTATACACAAAATTGTTTATAAATATGCGCGTTAATTGAGTTTAAGGTTTCTACTCGATACAGATTGTTTTAGGAATATCGTCTTTGGTACAAAATGGGTGTTTTAGGCGCACTTTTGGTTCAAAAATGAGAGCTAACCGTCAAATTTTCTTAAATATCCAAACTAATTGCAAAAAACTATCAGTAAGTTTTTGCGAAATTTTTCTATAAGCTCATAATGCAAACTTTCTTTTAGCACTGAAAATCCCTCAAGTGGAGCCATTGTTAGTTGTTGTAATGGTGTTTGTCTGTATTCGATGCTAAAAATTTTGTATCACAAACAGAGAGTGTTTTTGAATAATGTCTTCTAAAAGTAAGTATAAGAAAAGCCTGTTAGCAGTGGCTTTATCTATGGTAACCGTTCCTAGTGTCTACGCAGCAGATCAGACTAAAGGTGCTAATTATGATCGCATTGCTGGCGAGACTGTAGTTATCACCGCTGCGCGTACTCAAAAGGCACTTCTCGATACTGATGCTTCTGTAGCTGTCGTTACAGGTAAAGAGACTCAGCTGTTAAACCGTGACAGCGTACCTGATCTGTTAAGCACCCAATCAAGCTTAAACATCGTTTCTGATGGTACTCCTGGTGCTAAGCGTGTTGCTATTCGTGGTGAGCACTCAAACCGTACCTTAGTAATGGTCAACGGTGATCGTATTTCCGATCAGAAGACCAAGTCAGGTGCACCTATGCTCATGAACCCATACTTCATTGATCGTATTGAAGTAGTAAAGGGCCCTGCATCTGTTTTATACGGCTCTGATGCTATTGGCGGTATTGTTAACGTTATTACCAAGCAAGCTTCTGCAAACCCAATCGATGTAGAGGCTGGCGTAGGTTACAACAGTGCCACCTCTTCATTTACTGAGTTTATGAATGCAACTGGTACTGTAGATCGCTTTAAGTATGCAGTAGGCGCATTTAATGATAATGCAGGTGATTTACGTATCGCTGATGGTCGTTATGTAGATAACACTGCCTACAGAGCACACGGCTTCAATGCTGACTTAAGCTATGACGTTACCGACAAGCTTACCTTAGGCTATAACGGTGAGCTGTACATTTCATCATCTGAAGTATCTACCACCACCGATTACCCTGCATATAAAAACTTCCGTGGTTCTATGCCTAAGTGGAACCGTATGAAGCATAAGCTCTACTTCAAGGCTGTAGACTTAAATGACTATGTAGCTGCTGTAGATGGTTCTTTCTACTATCAGACCAACGATAAGGATTATTTAAACACTCCATATGCTGGTGTAGATATCGACGTAGCTAACGAGCAAGAGAGCTTTGGTGCAAACCTCCAAGCTGAGTTCTCCTTATCCGACACTTTCTACCTCGTAACTGGCTACGAAGGTCGCCTAGATAAGGCAAAAGCCTACTCGGTGATGGATGTAGGAGGCAATTTGTTACCTCCAGCCATTCCTTGGATGCGCATGGTGCACACATTTGATGATGTTGGTTTTAAGCAGCAAAATCATGCAATTTACTCCATGCTCTCAACCTATATTACTGATGAGCTGACCTTAAATACTGGTATTCGATATAACTACGTAAAGAATGATGCTGGAACAACTACAATGGGCGGCACTTACTATACTCGTCCTCAACAGCCGGGCCAGCCAAGCATTGGTGTAGTTCAGCCAGATCAAATTACTGCTATGGATGATAGAACAGAAAGCAAGCTCTTAGGTTCTGTTGGTCTTGTTTATCGTCCTTTTGAAAATGGTGCTTTCCGTGCAAATTGGTCTCAGGGATTTAGATCTCCAACCTTGCAGGAGTTGTTCATCACCACCTCAACTGGTGAAATGCAGAAGGGCAACCCTGATCTAAAGCCTGAAGAGTCTGATAACTTTGAGCTTGGTTTCCGTTGGGATGATGGTGCTTTAGCTGCTGATTTTGCAGTGTTCTACACTATTGCTGATAACTACATTGAAACCCAAAAGGTCAAACCGAAAGAGTTTACCTTCCAGAACATTGCTCAGGCTACCACTTATGGATCTGACCTGTCACTTGCATACCTCATCGATGGTACCTACGAGCCTTATGTAAACTTAACTTACCTGGTGCGTGAGTATGAAATTGAGGGTAAGTCATCTAAGAACAATGGTACCCCACGTTGGTCAGGTAATGCAGGTTTACGCTACTACGGCTCTACTTTCAATGTAGATGGCTATGCTAAGTTTGCTGACAACTCTAAGAACGACGACATTGCTGAAAGCTCATACATTGGTCAGTACAACTTAGCAGGCTTCGTAACTTGGAACTTAGCCGTATCAGCTCACTTCGGTTCAAATGATCAGTTCACTGCATACGCAGCTTTAGAGAACATCTTTGATAAGAAGTACATGACTAATGAGCTGATTCACGATGCTGGCCGCAGCTTCTCATTAGGCGTTCGTGGCAAGTTCTAAGATCGTACAGTTCTTGTGACTAAGGGCTTAGTCCCTTAGTCCTAGACTAAGCTCGTACTCATGCAATTGAGCTTACTTTTAGTCAATACTAAAAAAGCAGCGCTATGGCGCTGCTTTTTGCTGATGACAAAAGAAAAGGCAGTTTCCTTTGTGGTTACTGCCTTTTCTTTTACCCTTAGATAAGTTCGTACTTGATTGGGATTAGTACTCGATTATTCATTGAAGATAGTTTGGTATTGAATTTGAGCATGCTCTTGGCAAGTTTGCCTGCAGCCTCATCTAAGATCTTATGGCCAGAGCTTTTATTGATGGTGTATGAGATCACCACGCCACGTTCAATTACAAACTCAACCATCACAGTGCCTTCAAGTCTGCGTCTTACGGCATTACGAGGGTAACGCAGCTTGCTTTTGATCTCTTTTACGAGCAGAGATGACAGCTCAGCTGTGATCTTGCGGCTTTGCTGCTCGCTAGCTTGTGGAGTTGGTTGTGTAGTTGGCTTTGCCTGTGTATCAGGTTTTACTGATGTTTGATGTCTCGTGCTTGTGGTTTGAGCCTCTCGCTTTGGTTGTGGCTTAGGCTCAACTTTTGGCTTAGGTTCGGCTTTTGGTTGAGGTTTTGGCTCCGCCTTAGGCTTAGGCTGGGGCTTGCTTTCAGACTTTGGCTCAACCTTTGGTTCTACTTTAGGCTCTACCTTAGGCTCAGGCTTAATTTCTTGTTTGAGCTCAGGTTTAGGCTCTTCTTTAGTTGCAACCTTCTCTGGCTCAACTTCTTTTGGAGCTGCTTGAATAGGCTCATGATCCTCAAGAGTTTTTTCTTGTGGCTCTATCTTTTCGGCTGCAGCAACATTTAAAGAGAGGATTACAGATTCAAAGTTTTGCTGTGGAGTAATTATGAACTTTGGATTGTCCAAGACTCCTATAGCCACGAGGGAACCTAGCACTCCAATGAAGCCACAGGTGCGTGCAACTAAGTCAGGATCCATAGAGAAACACTTATGAATCATCTATTTTGATCCTGCACTGTATGTAGTGCTGCTATTTGTTGGAGCAGTACTCTCGCTTGCTCGAGTACCAACAGCAGAGCCTGGGGCACCTGGGGCGTTATCGTTTTTCTCAGCAACAACTAAAAGGCGACCATGGGTATAGGTACGAGCCAGATCAGCAACAGTGATTAAGTGTTGAGTAGGAGTGTCACTAGAGATCACAAGCTCAATGCTTAGCTCTTCGTTATTGTCGTTGCACTCAACCATGCGCTTTTCGATGATAGTTTCAAGCTCATCTACAGTACATGAAGTCTCACCTGCACTAAAGTTACCGTGAGCGTCTACACTGACACGAATAGTGGCAGTACGGCTTTCACTTTGAGCAGTGCCTGACTGAGGTAAGTTAAAGTCAATCACCGGCAGGGTAAAGCTCATGGTCATGATGAAGAAGATCACGAGCATAAAGATCACGTCAATCAGTGGTGTTAGATCGACATTTAAGTCATCATCATGCTCGTTCATGGAAAATGTCTCCTGACATTGAAACTTGGTGGCCGCAAGGTAGCTATGGGCTAACTTGTTGATATGGCCAAAGGGTTGTTTGGGTTTGTGCTGTGCGTTAGTGAAGCTTAATGTTGCTAATTGCAAGGTTGATTTGGTTTCTAAATGCTCTGAGGTTCATGAGCAAGTAGTAATGAACAATCAGCGCAGGGATCGCAAGAGTCAGACCCATCACAGTGGTTAATAATGCTTCCCAGATACCGCCAGCAAGCATAGATGGATCAGGCATAGAGCGCGCTGAGAGGTTGGCAAATACATCTACCATACCTAAAACAGTGCCTAACAGGCCTAATAAAGGGCCGATAGCAGCACATAGCTTTAAGAAGTACATGGATGAATAGATGCCTTTCATCTGAACTTGCATCAGAGTGTTAATGATGAGCTCACGATTAGGCTTATTACCCTCGTCTTGACTCTTATTGGCTTCAGCCTCATTAACTGAGGTAATGATGCTGCTCGCAATGCCATTGGCTGATAAACCTTGTTTCTTAACGAGGATTACCAAGACGGTGCCACGAATAGCCATGAAAAGACCGATGATGCCGATTAAGAAGATAAAGGCACCTGAATAGCCGACTTGGTAGAAGAAATTGATCATGATTGTTTAAACACAAAATGCAATTATGGTTGATGCTGTTCGCTTGTTCACGCAGGAGTGACATTTACATACAAGTATGTACTGCTGCTCAATGACCCAAGATCTTGGCACAGTCATCGACCATTTTGATTGACTTAAGATCCTAATGATTTGCCCGACATTGCTACTTGTGCATGACTCTTAATCCCTAAGAGATGTTCATTGTACTTAATGTAACAAGATATGATCTTGTAATGTAAGAACTTTTAACATGCGTTGATGGCACATTTGTCTGCTTTAGCAAGCTGCAAAATCTCATCATTTTATCTGTTTTGTAAGCTGCATTCTATATTCATTTGTCACAAGTTGAATGCTGCACGATAGATGAGAGCGATTACCCAATTATAATTACAATCTTAATATAGATTGTGAGATACAACACATGCGTATGGCTTTTTATCCAATGGATATTCGCTTGTAAGGTAAATTGCTTAATCATATGAGATTTGGGTATCGATTGCCTTTGTTCTGCATAGTTATCGCTACTCGTGGATTGTCTTTGGTGTGATTAGGTAGCGCTATGATCTTTGATAAGCTAAATATTTTTGCAAACTCAGATTACAAGCATAAAGCCGGTCGTGGCTGTATCGGTACTTTCGACGACAGATGTTCAAGACAGTGGACCCCGCTTGATTATAGTGGCAAGGCAGATGGTAAGACCGATAATACTCAAGCATTGCAAAAGACCATTGATACTTGCTCACAAAAAGGCGGTACCGTCTTTTTAGGTGCAGGTGTTTGGTTGACTGGGCCTTTAAAGATCCCAGCTAATGTGCGTATTCGTTTGGAAAGAGGTGCGATCTTAAAGGCAGATATGCAAGCCTGCGCTAGAGCTATGAATGATGTGTTGGCATCAGATGAGGGCAAGCTCAACGTTAATAGCTCCTTTATTTTGGTAAATGGCGTTAATAACGTGCACTTTGAGGGCAATGGAGTGATTGATGGCAGCTTTATGAACTTAAGTTCTAAAGAGGCTAAAGAGTTAGCTCGTGCAGTATTAAACGACGATCTCAAGGCTTTTGAGGGACTGAGCCTTTCTTCTTCAGATAGTGCGCCTTTTGAGAATCTTATTTGCCTGAATAATGTTACAAATGCTTCAGTAAAGGGACTTACGATTATTACTGCCTCTAAAAATGGCTTAGTAATGGAAGGTTCACACAAGATCCTGCTTGAGGATATCCGCACGGCGAAGACTGTTACTGATGATGACAATAAAGTCTTATCCATTAACTGTGCTACAGCAGCCGATGCTTAGGGCCGAGAGATAGATAACTCTACTAGCAGCGTGCTGTATTAAAGTCATTAAGTTAATCGCTGCTAGTCTCTTTTATCTCATATCAGCAAAGCTAGATTGATTAAAAGATGTGTCCTTAAGGACGTGATCTTTTGTGATCAATCTTCTGCAGGTTTGGATCCGTAATGCCGCTAAAGTGGCTAATACATTTGCAAATGCCAGTTAAAGAACATGACTCATTGATTAGATCTTTGGTAGTTGAGCCATAGGAAGGTGGGGGAGGTCTGCAAAAGCTGCAATCTTTTGCAAATGGTGTGTAAATGGTGTTTGTAAGCGATCTGTTGGGTGAGCTTGTAGATGGGGAAAGGCTCTTGTGTAAGGATGGTAATTTAGGGTTTTTTGGGTTAAATAATGCTCAACTTTGAGAAGAAGTGCTCAATTTTTGCAAAAAAGTGTCAATTTGTTAAATATCTTTATTAAATCTTAGTCTTAGACAGAATGGGCGATCGTGACATTTTTGCATAAAGTTTTGCATCAAAATAATGCAAACGATAAAGTGATAAGTTTTTGCGAAAAGACGGGCGTTGTTTTTACAAACTTGCTTACGAATATGCGCATAAACAAGATAAATAAGGGCTTTAGCCATAGTTTTTGACATCTATGTCCTTATATGACACTGATCGCAATGTTCACACAAGATAAGAAAGTTAGTGACATGAATAGCATATAATGCGGCCTCAACTTAACAAGTAAGGAACGCAAGTTTACTATTTGTTCTAGATACGCCTTGAGCATTTATGCCCTTTTAGCACACTTGCTGAGTATTAGACGTATCGGTAATCCTGCGGGTACTTTCATAGGGGTCTTCCATGGTCAACGAACTAATGGTGGAATTATCACGTTGGCAATTCGCTGCCACGTCTTTATACCACTTTCTCTTCGTTCCGCTTACATTAGGCATTTCATGGCTGGTCTTCGTAATGGAGCTGGTCTATGTTGCAACAGGACGTGTCATTTACCGCGATATGGCAAAGTTCTGGGGTAAGCTGTTCGCTATTAACTTCGCGATTGGTGTAGCTACCGGTATTACTCTTGAGTTTGAGTTCGGTACTAACTGGTCTAACTACTCTCACTATGTAGGTGACATCTTCGGTGCTCCATTAGCTATTGAAGGCTTAATGGCATTCTTCTTAGAGTCCACCTTCATCGGTCTGATGTTTACTGGTTGGAACCGCTTCTCTAAGAAGACTCACCTGGTCATCACCTTCTTAACTGCACTGGGCTCTAACTTATCAGCCATGTGGATTCTTATCGCTAACGGCTGGATGCAGTACCCAGAGTTCTCAGAGTTCTCTCCAGAGAGAATGCGTATGGAAATGACCGACTTCTGGGGTCTCATCTTCTCAGAGGTTGCACAGGTCAAGTTCTTACACACCGTAGTAGCTGGTTACACCACTGCTTCATTCTTCGTAATCGGTGTAAGTGCATTCTTAATGCTGAAGGGCAAGAACTTCCAGTTCGCCAAGCGTTCTATGACCATTGGTCTCGTATTTGGTTTCTGCGCTATGGGTGCATCAGGTTTAACTGGTGACTTATCCGCTTTAGCTGTAACCAAGCATCAGCCATCCAAGCTTGCTGCTATGGAAGCTGAGTTTGAGACCCAGACTCCACCTGCTGCATGGTCAGTATTTGCTATTCCTAACCAGGATAAGATGGAAAATGTTGTTTCTATCAAGATCCCTGCTCTGTTAGGTCTGATTGCTACTCACTCTTTTGATACAGAGGTTAAGGGTTTACGTCAAATCGTTGCTGAGAACGAGGAGCGTATCCGCAGTGGCCTTATCGCTAACCGCACTTTAACCAAGATGCGTGCTGGCGAAGCAACTGAAGAGAACATGGCCTTATTTAAGGCTCATCAGCGTGACTTAGGTTTCGGCTTACTCTTAGTTGAGCATGCTGCTGATCCTCTCAACCCAACTGAGGATGAGATTAAGCTTGCAGCCCACAACTCCGTACCTCCAGTATGGATTAACTACTATGCCTTCCGTATCATGATTGGCCTGGTTGGTCTGTTAGGTCTGGTTGCTGCAGTTGCTGCATACTTACTGTTATACAAGAACGATCTGCATAACCGTCCACGTATGCTCAAGATCCTCATCGCTTGTATCCCTCTGCCATTCATCTGCTGTGAGGCAGGCTGGATTGTGGCTGAGGTAGGTCGCCAGCCATGGGCTATTAATGAGATTCTGCCAACTTATCTGGCAACCTCAAGCCTTTCACCTCTTGACGTAGGCTTATCATTACTGTTCTTCATCGGTATCTACACTGCCCTCTTAATCATCGAAATGAAGTTGATGGTTAAGGCTATTAAGCAAGGTCCTGAGATCACTGATGAGAAGGAACTGGCCCCAAAGGCCGATGAGCCAACTTCATCAACTGAGCCAAACACCGCTGTTTAATGGAGGAGTAAGAGATGATTTTTGATTACGATACCCTCCAGGTCTTATGGTGGATTTTAGTAGGTGTACTGTTAATCGGCTTTGCGCTGACTAACGGTATGGATATGGCAGTTTCTGCACTGCTGTTCAAGGTTACCAAGAACTCAAAAGAGCGTGGCGCTATTATCAGCACTATCTCTCCACACTGGGACGGTAACCAGGTTTGGTTAATCACTGCTGGTGGTGCTGTATTCGCAGCTTGGCCAGAAGTTTACGCTGCATCTTTCTCAGGCCTGTACTGGGGTATGCTGTTAGTCTTAGCTGCCATTTGGTTACGTCCACTGGCATTTGACTACCGTAACCACAACCAGGACGAGACTTGGCTTAAGCGTTGGGACATTGCTTTAACTGTAGGTTCTTTCTTACCAATCTTACTGTTCGGCGTAGTATTCGGTAACCTTTTACAGGGCTTACCATTCTGGGCTGACGAGAATGTCCGCTGGCACTATGACGGTGTATTCTTAACTGCATTACTCCCACTGCTCGATCCATTCTCAATCCTCTGTGGTTTAATTAGCGTAACCATGCTTCTGACCCAGGGCTGCTTATGGATTCAGTTACGTACTGTTGATGAGATTAGCACCCGTGTTCGTGGCTTAACTTTCAAGCTCGCATTCTTAACCTTAATCCTTTACATCATTGCTGGCATCTGGGCTTACACCTTTGATGGCTACAGACTCGTTTCTTTAGCTCCAGAAGGTTCATTCCACATGATCACTGGCAAGACTGTTGAGGTTGTTGAGAACGGTCTGTTTGAAAACTATAAGAACTCATATGGCATCCTGTTAATCATCCCTATTGCAGCTATGTTCTGCATGTTAAAGGCTGGTTTATTAGGTGCTAAGGGTGAGGCTGGCAAGGGCATCATCTACAACTCACTGGCTATCGCTTGCGTGATCTGCACAGCTGCTGTTGCAATGTTCCCATTCGTGCTCCCATCAAGCATGGATCCAAACTCATCACTGACCATTTGGGATGCTTCTTCTTCTCACTTCACTTTACAGTGCATGCTGTATGTAACTATCATCTTTGTTCCTATCTCCCTGGCCTACACTTTCTGGGCTTACAAGAGAATGTGGAACAAGGTATCTGAAGAAGACGGCAATACCGGTCACTACTAATAGACTAAAAGCGCTACCCCTTACTCTTAGTCTGGAGAGCTTTAAATAGCTCTCCACTCAGGGGAGTAAAATCCCCTGTACCTTGCTTGCATCAAGCTGCATCGTAAGGTGCAGCTTTGTAAGAGGTAACGGTTAAGGGTACAAAAGTTTTAGGAGTAACAATGCTTTATCTTGCATGGATAATTGGATTACTCGGCGTTTGTGGTTTATGCCTCGCCGTAAGTTATTTATTTGATCTTTGGGACTGGTTCTAAAATCGATACTTCAGTTCAAACAAACGATGCTCCAGCGCAGTTAAAAAGCTGGGGCCGTCGCGCCAAAGGTACCTTGCATCTGCTGATGTTCCTAGCATTCACAGATGCAATTTTTTTGTGCGCTTTCTACGGAATCATCTGTCTTGCTTTTGCCGACTTTGTCGTTAAGCAAGATACCGCTTCTTTACACCTCGCCCCATACTGCCTCATCCCATTGGCAGGTCGCTTTGTTATGCGATTCTTCATTGCTAAGGCCATAGCTAAGGTCTCATACTTAGTTGAAGGTGCCGTACGTGAAGAGCTCATCGCTAAACTATTGCGTGTGGGTCCACTTTCCTTTGCGGTTAAGTCATCTTTGAGCACCATGTTTACTGATGCTCTAGACGACATCATGCCGTATTTCAGCTCATTCTTAGTGACCTTGCGTTATGCTATGGTCATTCCTGTAGTCTGTCTTATCGCTGTAGCCTTAGTTTCTCCAGGTTCTGCCCTGATTCTCTTTTTAATGGCTCCAATGATTCCTGTCTTTATGATCTTAATTGGCAAGGGTGCCGAAAGATTAAATCGTAGACAGTGGAAGCAGATTACTCGCCTTTCAGTACGCTTTGCTGAGGCTTTAGATAAGCTGTCATTATTAAAGCTCTTTAACATCGAGCGTCAGGAAATCACCAAGATTGCACGACTTACCAAACGCTGGCGTGTCGAGACTATGCAGGTTTTACGTATTGCGTTCTTATCTGCTTTAGTACTCGAGTTCTTTGCCACCTGCGGTATTGCAATCTGTGCTGTGACTTTAGGCTTTGCTGTGTATCAGCATGGATTTGATTACACCAGAGCGCTCTTTGTACTGTTGCTTGCCCCTGAATTCTTCTTGCCATTGCGCCAGTTAGGTGCCACCTATCATGCCAAGATGCGTGCTTTAGGTGCTATGTCAGGACTTATGGATTTACTCTCTGAACGCAATATCTTCCCAGATCCAAAGCTGCGTTCTGGTGCTGAACTTAATTGTTTAGCTGCTCAAAGAGAGGAAAATGAATCTTGTGAGGCTAACGACAATCAGCTCTCATCACTTAATGCTAATGTGCCCAATGAGGCAGCTTTGGCAGAAGGCGATAATAGCGATACATCGTGGCTCAAGGCCCCATTTGTTATTGAATTTGCTAAGGTGGATGCAACCTATCCAAACGGTAGAGTAGGTTTAAAAAACTTCTCTAGCATGTTTGAGCCAGGTGTTATCACAGCCTTGGTAGGACCTTCGGGTGCCGGTAAATCTACCGTACTGCAGACAGTAGCTGGCTTTACTGATGTTTCTGCCGGTGTGTTAAAGGTAAACGGTCATGAGTGCGATCGTGAAGATCTCATTAAGTTCATGTCATGTATTACCTACATTCCTCAGCTGCCAAATCTACTCTTTGGAACCCTGCGCGATAATCTACGCTTAGGTGCTAAAGACGCGACTGACGAGGATTTACTAGCAGCTTTAACCTCAGTTGGTGCTGATCATTTGCTCAAGCGTTTTGCTGATGGTTTAGATCATCATGTGGGTGATCAAAACCGTGGTATTTCAGGCGGTGAGACTCGTTTGATTGCGCTTGCTCGCGCTATGTTACGTGATTCACCAGTGCTGCTTCTTGATGAGCCTACTGCATCGCTTGATCGTGATAGCGAAAACCGCTTCTTACAGGCGCTGCGTGTGCTCGGTCAGGATAAGACTGTGATTGTGGTTGCCCATCGACAGGAGCTTATTGACTTTTCTGACAAGGTCATTGAGGTAGTCCCTCAAAGTACCGTTGACAAGGAAAGTGATTTGCACGAGGCAGATGTTGAGCGTGAGGCTTCAGCCGCATCGGTTGTGGTCGCTGCAGATAAGGCCGAAGAGGAGTTGCTGTAATGGCAGAGTATCTGCGTTTTGTCGGTCTTATTAAGAAAGAGATGTATGGTGCTATTTTCGGCATCTTCATGTCTTTTATTGCCACGTTGTCATCCATTGGTTTGATGGCCTCTGCCACCTGGTTCTTAAGCGCCATGGCGGTGTACGGTTTTTATGACATCGTATTAAACATCTTTATTCCATCAGCTCTGATTCGTCTTTTGGCAGTAACGCGTACCTTATTGAGATATGGTGAGCGCTACTACACCCACGACGCTACATTCCGTCTTATTGCTTATTTAAGAGTATTCTTATTTGAGCGAGCATTAGATCTTAAGCTTGAAGATGCTCTCAAGCTCAAGAGCTCAGACATTCAGCGTCGTATGCAATCAGATGTGGAGCGTTTAGAACTTATCTACATCAAGCAGTTTGTACCTTTTGTCTGTGCCGTATTAATGGGCATGGTTGTAGGTGGATTCTTGCTGTATTTTTCAGCACTAATGGCATTTGTTGCTTTAGCTTTGATGATCCTTGCTGGCGTAATCATTCCAATTTTGATGACTATGCTTGCTCGTGAGCACTCCTTAAAGCAAGGCTCTATGGCTGTTCGTCTGAATGATGAGATGAGCGATTTCATTCGAGGCTTCTTCGATCTGATGCTGCTTGGTATGCATAAGCAAAGAGCTGAAAGCTTCCTTGCAACTGCAGACAAGCTTGCTTATGCTCGTTCCCGCATCATCTTCTTAGATCAGCTTGCTCAAGTGTTCTTGATGACTTTATCTGAGATCACTTTGTTCTTGCTGCTCGTCATGTCTGTGCCATTAGTGATTGCAGGTCAGATGAGTCCATCTATGATGATGATGCTATCTGTAGGCACCATGGCTTCATATGAAGTTTTAGTACCCCTTAGCGGTGCGTTCTTAAATCTTCCATATGTACGTCATGCTGCAGGGCGTGTCAGCACCTTGCTTAAGATTACTGATGAGAATGCCGATCTCAATCCGCGTTCTGTTAGTGAAGTGGATCGAGATGAAGAAGAGTACAGCTCTTTGGCAGCTCAAGCTGCATCTGGTGGCAAGCTTTCAAAGTTTAGTAGCTTTGATATAAGCAAAGCTGATAGCACTGCATCTAATAGTGAAAGCAGTGCAAGCGCAGCTAATGCAGAGCTTGATGTGCATACTGTTGAGTTCAAGGATGTGTCCTTTAGCTATCAGATTGCCCAAGATCAGTCTTTAACTGTGCTTAATCGAGCCTCACTGTCTTTTAGAACTGATCGCAACTATGTGATCAAGGCTCCATCAGGACGCGGTAAGTCCACCATGGTTATGCTTATGACCGGACTTTTGTATCCACAAGATGGTGAGTTGTTCTTAGACGGTAAAGCCTATTCAGACTTAAAGTCACGTGATATCAGAGCTTCTTTCTCTGTAGCATTGCAGGACATTACCCTGTTCTCAGGTACTGTGTTTGAGACGTTTAAGCAGATCAAACCAAAGATCACTCGTGATGAGGTTATGAGTGCTCTTGCAATTGTAGAGCTTACAGATCTGATTGCTCAGTTGCCTGCAGGACTCGATGAGTGGCTTGGCTCAACTGGTCTTACTATTTCAGGTGGTCAGGCCCGTCGACTGTGTCTTGCTCGAGCTTTAGTTGCCGCAAACGCTGTCCCGGTTGGCGGTGCTGCTGTGGATAACAGCAAGTTTATCGTGCTTGATGAGCCTGGTGAGGGTCTTGATGAGGTTCAGGAACTGCGTATTATTGAGCGCATTCAGAACTTAAGAAAAGGCATCATCATTATTACTCATAAGCAGGCTGGTTGCCGTCTTGCGGACGAAACTATCAATCTTTAGTTTCGCAATGATAACTTGCAGCCTATAGCTTGCACTATGTTGACTGCACTCTGTAGGCAGTTGCCAAGCCTTTATAAAGCTTAGTATTATTAATTAATTGGCCGTTGGTGCATTAGCATTGACGGCCTTTTTCGTTTTTTATCTTGCAATCTTAGCTATGCAAGCCGTGTCTTGTACTGTGTGCTATCATTACACGGTTGTATTAATGAGCTGTGTGAGAATGTCTAAGTCAGATTCATCATCACAACGCCATTACAGTGGGAATACCACAGAAAATGGCGCTATGCCTTTAGGTAAATATAATGAGGTAAGTGGCCTTAAGAGTAAGGACGCCGCGCTTGTGAATGCCCCAAATTTAACCTCACATGATTTAAGCCCTACTCCAGAGAGTAGTTCTGACAATGCATTTGCACACGCTAAGTCAGTCAATCCCCACGATGATGGCTTTGTCGAGGCTGTTGCTCATGATCCTGAGGATAGTTCATTTACAAGTTATGTTCATGCTAAGCCTCTGCATCAGCAGGACAGTAAGCTCATTAAAGATGTTGAGCCAGAATATATCGATGCAGATGTCATTGAGGATGATGAGTTAGCTAAACTTGAAGAGCACTTCAAATCAAGCTTTGAAAATGAGTTTACAGATGCTGAGGCAATTGAGCCTCAAGAGGCAAGTGTAACTCAAGTAGGAGCTGTGGAGTCTCAAAGCCATGACAAGATAGCAGGATCATCTCATGCTGTTGCTATTGCCTCATCTAAATCAACGGCTCTAGTAAAGCATCAGTCAACTGATCTAGTTAATCAACCACTAGCGGTAGCTAGCAAAGCTTCTAGTGAGCTTGATGATGGCGAACACAAGCATGATAGCTTTGATGTTTTTAATAAGGTCAAAGAACTTACTCATGAGCATGATGGCTATGATCTTGATGATAGCGATCATGAAGAGGAACTCGATTTAGAGTCTAGCAGTTACGGTAACTTTGAGGATGAAGACGACTCAGAGGCCGAACACGATGATTTTGCATCTAATGAAAGCGGTATGCATGTCTTTGAGCATGATGGCCAAGACTCTTTAGATGATGACGGCGATGGTGAGCAAGATTATTCATCGACTACTACAAATCTTCCTGTAACTCATGGTGATGGGCATAAGAAGCCATCCACAGCTTTAGTGAAAGCCTCTTCAACTGCAGGTATTGGTGCTTTTATCAAAGCTGCCAATATGGTGCCGATGCTTAGTGAGGAAGAGGAAGAAGAATTAGCACGTCGTTTTAGAGAGGATGGTGATTTATCCGCTGCACGTCGCTTAGTAGAGTCACACTTGCGCTTAGTAATCAAAGAGGCACGCGGTTTTGCCGGATATGGCTTACCGCTGTCTGATTTGATTCAAGAGGGCAATATTGGACTTATGAAAGCGGTTAAACGTTTTGAGCCAGAAAAGGGCGCAAGACTTTCAACCTTCTCAAGAACCTATATTCTCTCAGAGATCTACGAATACATCATTTGCAATTGGCGTATGGTGAAAGTGGCCACGACCAAGGCGCAGCGTAAGATCTTATTCAACCTCAACAAGTTTAAAAATGAATTACGTCGCTTTACCGCAAGTGAGCGTAATGATGTTGCTGCAAGTTTAGGTGTATCTGCTAGTGACGTAGCAGAAATGGAAAAGCGTCTTTCAGGATCGGATATTGGTTTTGATCTTGATGAGGCAGACAGCTCAGAAAAGGGTGTCGCCGTAGCTATGTCTCCTTCAGCCTATCTTGAAGACGATACCTCTGATTTTGCTAAAACTTACGAGCAGAGCAATTACGCTGCTTGGGAGATGAAGAAGCTGCGCGAGGCCCTTGACTCGCTTGATGATCGTTCACGTTATATCATTAAGCGCCGTTGGCTTGATGAACAAAAGGCTACGCTGCAAGAGCTGTCTAACGAATTTAATATCTCCATTGAGCGAGTGCGACAAGTGGAGTCTAATGCCATGGCCAAAGTTAAGGCCATCTTGCTCAATGAAGGTGTACAGTCAGATGAGCATTCAGATACTCCGGCCCTTGCTGATAAAAGCAGCAAACGTAAGGGCAAAAAAGCTGTATCCGTACGTCGTAATCAGACTGAGCGTTCAGCATCGACTCAGCTTAAACGTCATGCCATAGCAGGTAGTGGTGTTAAGGCCTTACCGAACAAAAAGTCAGTACGCTCTCAAAAGGGTGAGGAGCTTGCATCTAAGATCGCAGCATCGTCAGAGCCGTTAAAGAAGAGACGTGGACGCAAAAAGGCTTCTACTAGCGCATCTGAAGCGGTTCGTTCTACCTCAACTGCACTAGTAACAAATGAGAGCACAGCCTTGCTGCCTGCTCCTAAATCTAGCTAACGTGGTGAATAGGGCACTCAAAGTGAGCATGATGCTCAGGGCAATCCTTACCCAATCCCATCGATGCGTCTTGTGAAATAATTGCTCTTGATTCGTAGCTATCTAATGCTTGGATATGACTAATGGACAAGAGCTAGGGGGCGCACTAAAGAAGTTTTAGATGGAGTGGGACAAAAAATACGCCCAAAGTGCGCCCAAAGCGCACCGTGTAAGGTGCGCAGACAATGCATTTAGGCTAATTCAAGGCGGGAGCCAAAGCGCAGATCGAAGTCGTTGCTGAGCTTAAACATGCCGTTTAACAGCTCAGTTCTAATTGCTGTGCAAACAAATTCTTTTTCGCTCACAGCGAACATTACTGTTAATGCCTTAAAGTCGTGTGCAATAGTCTCTGCTTTACAGAGCATGGCATTAAGGCATTCTGGGCGTCTAAACTCTTTTTCTATTGGATGCAGACCTTGATCATTAGTAGAGATAGCTACTGGCAGAACATTTAAGTCGCAGTCTGCAAAAGTAAGTGCACCATTTGGTCCTGTAATGAGCATGAACTGAGCTTTGCCATTGAAGCATACTACCTGCACCATGCGGTGAGCTTTATTGCTAAAGATTGGATTGTCAAAGACTACAAAGTCAGGACTTACTTTAGCTACAGGATGGAGTTTGTCGACAATATTCTCTCCCAAAGCATTGGCCTGAATAGCGTCGAGAACACGCACGTTGTCTTGGATCTTAAGATCTTCCTTGTTGCCAGCTGAAATAACAGTGCCTTGCATGCCATTGCAGATCATAGAGATCGAAGTAGGCAGATCTTTTAATGCCTTTAAAAGCTCATCAGTGTCCTTACAAATGGCCTTAACATTGATAACTTCATCTTTGTTGAAGCCATACTTGTTAATTAAGGTTTCAGGCATGGTCTTAGCGTCAAGCAGAGGAATAGCCTCATTGATCATGTCTGCGCCAAAAGCCTTAATGGAGAAGAACTTTTCAGTAAGAGTTGCTGGCACTGCACACAGATCAAGCTCTAAGTTAAATTTCTCTTTGTACAGTAATTCGTAAATGTAGGCTCGTTCTGATACTAAAAAGTCAGTCTGATCTTGGTTGTAGCGATCAACAATGTTTTTGCCAAACTCATATGAGCGGTAACGACCAGGGCAGCCTGAGGCAATATAATGCACAAGCGGATTGTAGTCGCTCAGGTTGTGATAATCGCTATAACGATTGCCATCAAACAGCGGGCTAGGCAGCTTGCCTTCTTTATAGCCGTAGTTAGCGTAGTGGAATGCTGCATCTGGGCAGCCATCATCGTGGTACTCAATGCCAGGGTACTGTCTTTCGTACCACTGAGCATCAAAGTAAGGGCTTGTGCGTACAAAAGAAGCAAGCTCGTGTGGAGCATAGCCATTAGTTACAAGCCTCTGAAAGTCGATACAAGTAGGCTTTGCATTGGTAACCATGAGAATACCTCAGTTAATAAGGAATCGTTAAGATAGAACTAGCCATCATTTAATTAAGCGACACACTTAGCTAAAGCCTTGCTATGCCGTGTGAAGCATTGTTTTGCTAATAGTTAAAACTAACATTTAGCTTACTAATCTCTACTCTACAGTAAAATACGTAGATACAACTTATGAACGGCTCACAAAAACTTAATGGTGCAGACAAATAAGTTGAAGCATTACAAAGATTAGAGCAGTGTTTGCTGTGTAAGCTTAAGAGAAGGCTAATGCTTGCTAGATCCTGATCAGATCGCTTAAGTAGCGCTTATAATACAGCAAGTTCTTAATAAGTACTGCACACCCGCGACGTTTTAGCCTAAAAATAAGATGTACGTCGCTACCCATAGCACAAGTAAGCTTTAAGCTTGTATAGCTTAGTTGCTTAAGTTTGTTAAAGAGAGCATTTCATGGCACAGTTTAAGATTCTACCTAATACTTACATCCTGTCGCCTCTAACATGCTTTAGTAAAAAGCGTTTGTTTGAGGAGATTTGCGCTGTTGCCTCAGAAGTATCTGGACTTGATAAGTTAGATCTGCTCCTAGCGCTAAATGAGCGCGAGTCTTGTGGCTCAACTGTGTGTGCTAAGGGTATTGGACTTCCTCATGCGCTTATTCATGGCCTTGATAAAAGCATTTGTATTTTGTGCATTTTACAAGATGAAGTGGCTTATAACAGTGTCGATACTGACTATCACGGCGTTGATATGGCTATGGCTTTCTTCATTTCCTCTGAAGATCAGTACGAAGATGTTGCACAGATGCTGCGTCTAGTAAGCTCGAATCTAAATAACACTGAGCTAGCCAACTCCTTTAGACGCATTCGACAAGATAACAATAAGCTCTTGATGCTTTTGCAAAAACTCGACTCACTACTCTCCTTAGAGGCAAAACCAACGATCGC
Organism: uncultured Anaerobiospirillum sp.; assembly: GCF_902485895.1. Taxonomy (NCBI): domain Bacteria; kingdom Pseudomonadati; phylum Pseudomonadota; class Gammaproteobacteria; order Aeromonadales; family Succinivibrionaceae; genus Anaerobiospirillum; species uncultured Anaerobiospirillum sp. The sequence goes on from NZ_CABTML010000073.1 coordinate 50,352, forward strand.
CGCTACAGAGCAAAGCGCAACAGCAACTAACACCATTATGCAGTTCATTAGTGATGCTATACCTGATAGCCTCAAAAGCTCCTAGTTCTTAAGTTCTATGAGATCTTAAAAGCTCCTAGTTCTTAAGTTCTATGAGATCTTAAAAGCTCTTAGTTATGAAGCTCCATGAGGTTCTTTAAAGATCATGGCTCTGAAATTGTGCAAGATCTTTTAAAGAACATGGTTCTGAATTTGTCTGAGATCTTAAACGATCATGGGTATTAGGTTATCTGAGATCTTCAAAGATCATGGGCACTATGTATAAGTTTAGAAAACTTATGGCGATCTTAAGATCTTAGATGAAATGAGCTAGTTAGATTTAGAAATTTTGTTGAGGATCATGGCCACAACAGAGCATCTAAATTTCTCTTTGTTAAGATTTTATATAATGAGCATAATTAAGTAGTACACTTGCAAGAGACATTAAGCTTGAGATCACTTGTGCAATACTACTTAGCATATGTGATGGCCAGTGTTTTTAAGATAAAAGACCTTAGTGACTAAACTTAGGTCATTGAAAGTGTGGTAAAGATCGCAGCGTTGGCTAGGTCATAAAATACTAAACTTGCCTATAGCAACATGTTTTCACGAGGTCTGAAAATGGGCGATGCATCAGTTCAGTTGGTAATCATCTCAGGTCGTTCAGGATCAGGTAAGACCGTAGCTTTGCGTGCTCTTGAGGATCTAGGCTATTACTGCATTGATAATTTGCCTGTAATGTTCTTAAAAGAGCTTACTGAGATAGCTCCGCAGCGTTATCCTCGTTTAGCTGTTTCTATTGATATCCGTAATATCCCTGAGGATGACTCCTACCTTGAGTCTATCTTCAATAATATCAAGTCAGATGCTTCCATTCACTCTACTCTGATCTTCTGTGATGCTGATGATCAGGTGTTAGTAAAACGTTATTCAGAGACAAGACGCCTTCATCCATTATCCAAAAACAATCTCTCACTTGAAGAGGCGATCTTACTTGAGCGTACTAAGCTTGCAGGAATCTCAGGTTTTGCTGATCTACGTATTGATACCTCTGAGCTATCTGTTCATAGCCTCTCTAATGAGATCGTCACAGCTATTATTGGCACTCCAGAAAAGCGCTTGGTAATGGTATTTGAGTCTTTTGGCTTTAAGAATGGTATTGCCAAGGATGCAGACTTTGTATTCGATGCTCGTTTCTTACCAAATCCATTCTGGGAAAAGGAGCTGCGCTCCTTTACTGGCCTAGATCAGCCTGTTAAAGATTTCTTTGCACGTTATCCTGAAGTTGATGCTTACGTAGATCAGATCGATAACTTGCTAAGCTCATGGCTGCATGCAATTGAGTCAAGTAATCGCAGCTATCTTACAGTGTCTGTAGGTTGTACTGGCGGCTGCCATCGCTCCGTGTATATTGCACAGAAGCTTGCTGATCTGTACCACTCTCGCGGTCTTAATGTGCAGGTTCGTCACCGCTCATTAAACATCAATTCGCGCCTGTCAAACTCTTAAACAGTTTCGCATCTTATCTTATGTAAGCTATATAATTTTATTAAACCATCTTAGAGCTTATTTTTAATATTACATCTACGGTTTGTTGATTTGTTTGCTAATGACTCATTTTTATTGAGTCATCGAGGTTTTCATGTCTGATTTTACTTTCATTGATTTGTTTGCAGGAATAGGCGGAATTCGTCTTGGATTTGAGTCCATCGGCGGCTACTGCGTATTTACAAGTGAGTGGAATAAATGGTCAGAGAAGACTTACAAAGCTAACTTTGGTGATCGTGAGATGTTTGTCGGCGATATTACCCAGATGCATGAGGATGATGTGCCTGATCATGATGTGCTCTTGGCCGGCTTCCCTTGTCAACCGTTTTCTATCGCTGGTGTTTCGAAGAATAATTCTTTAGGCAGAGACCATGGTTTTTCCCATGCAACCCAAGGAACTTTGTTCTTCGATGTTGCAAGAATTATTGCAGCTAAGCGTCCAAAAGCGTTCTTGTTAGAGAATGTTAAAAACCTTGTATCGCATGATAAAGGTAGAACATTTAAGGTCATTAAAGAAACATTAGAACAAGAGCTCGGTTATCAAGTGTTCTATAAGGTCATTGATGGCATTCATTGGGTTCCACAGCACAGAGAACGTATCATTATTGTAGGTTTTAGAGAGGAAACAGACTTCTCTTGGGATAAATTAAAGGTACCAAGCTTTAAGCAAGCTCTAAGCAATATCCTTCACCCAGAAGACGGAACTGAAAAGGGGGATGGTATCTATACACAAGAGGGGAGTGGAGCAGTTCTTCCTAAATACACTCTTTCAGATGGGTTATGGAGCTATCTGCAAGACTATGCTGCAAAGCACAAAGCCAAGGGAAATGGTTTTGGCTATGGCTTAGTAACACCCGATATGACTTCAAGAACTCTATCAGCCCGTTATTATAAAGATGGATCTGAGATTCTAATTAGTAGAGGAGCAGGTAACAATCCCCGTAGGCTGACTCCAAGAGAGTGCGCTAGGCTTATGGGATTTCCTGATAGCTTTAAGATTGTTGTTTCTGATACGCAAGCTTACAAGCAGTTTGGAAATTCTGTTGTTGTTCCTGTAATTAGCGCTGTCGCCAAGATTATGGAACCATATATTGCAGAAGAGCCTATTCTAGTTCCACAGGCGCTTTAAAATGAACAAGTTTGATCTTTCAACATATTTTGTTGGGGCTGGGGGTAAGATTCTAAGTCGCGTTGAGGTAGAGGAAAATCTCAGCAATCAGCATGAGTTTAATGGCGTTTCATCATTGAAGCACCTTTTGGGAGAACAAAGAACAACATTTTCTTCTGTCTTCCTCTATATGAGTGATGACTCTTTTAGCGAACCTATTATTAGGGATACAGGCACGTTAACATGGTATGACGCTAGAGAAGCTCATCCTACTCGATCAGAGTTTAGATTGTATTTCTCATCGAATAAGGTAATGGATGAGGCTTGTGCTGGAGACTATCTCGTTATTGCCTTAAGAACTGATGGAACTCTGGTGACGATTCTAACTCCATCAGAATCAGACATTTGTTCATACATTAGTACATTGTTTGATCTTAAGATTGACAATAAATTCAGCATTTCAAGCCATAAGTACAATAAGATTTTAACTTACTCAAAGAAGCTAATATTAGATGCATTGGGTATTGAGGTTTATAACAATGAATCCAAATACCTAACTGAGATGTTGAGAATATTTAATGGAGATTTTCCTTCAACAAAAGTATTTTCAGAATACGCAAGATCTACATTAAACGAGATTGATGGTAAAAGTAATGCCGACAGTGCGGTATTAAAGTGGATGGAGCGAGAAGAGGGCCTCTTTAGGACTCTTGAACGTTTTTTTGTAGATGACCGTATTAAAGATGGATTTAGTAGTACAGATGAGTTTCTGTCTTATGCACTTTCAATTCTAAATAGACGTAAAAGCAGAGTAGGTCACGCTTTAGAAAATCACCTTGAACAGATATTCATTTCTAGAGACTTAAAATACGTCAGAACATGTGTAACAGAGAACAAATCTAGACCTGACTTTCTTTTTCCTAGTGCTTCTGCATACCATGACCAAAACTTAGACGCAGAATTTCTTACTATGTTAGGCGTTAAAACTACTTGTAAAGATAGATGGAGACAGGTCATATCTGAAGCTGCAAGGATTAAATCTAAGCACTTACTTACTTTAGAAGAAGGTATTAGTGAAGGTCAGACAGATGAGATGATTAGTCATAATATACAACTAGTTGTGCCTGAGCCGTTGCATGATACATACACTGCTAAACAGCAGAAGTGGTTAATGACTTTAGAGCAGTTCATTGAGCTAGTTCAAGACAAGCAAGATCGTTTTATTGTGCTATATCCGCATTACTAGACCTTTTTGCTTTTTATACTTTGATAGTCTTTATACCGTCATAAGCCAAGTCTTAACGTAAGATCTTGCCTTGGCAAAAGCCTATATATATCAACTTTATGCGCTGAAGTGCATCCTTTTGTTAAACTTTTTTAATATGGGTGTTGACAGCTAGGGCTTTGCTTTGTAAAATGTGCATCGCTTTGATACACCACGGTGTTTTAAAGCAGTTTTGTTTGATGAGTTCCTCCTTAGTTCAGTCGGTAGAACGGCGGACTGTTAATCCGTATGTCGCTGGTTCAAGTCCAGTAGGAGGAGCCACAAACAAAAGACAATCTGTTTTTGGAGTTCCTCCTTAGTTCAGTCGGTAGAACGGCGGACTGTTAATCCGTATGTCGCTGGTTCAAGTCCAGTAGGAGGAGCC
>NZ_CABTML010000074.1:0-31744 GCF_902485895.1 uncultured Anaerobiospirillum sp.
AGCCGGTTAGAATGCCTGCCTGTCACGCAGGAGGTCGCGGGTTCGATTCCCGTCCGTTCCGCCACTACTTAGTGCTGATATGGCTCAGTTGGTAGAGCGCACCCTTGGTAAGGGTGAGGTCCCGAGTTCGATTCTCGGTATCAGCACCACTTTTATGATAAATAAGCCATTCTAGGCAAAGTAAAACACAAGTTTTACATAAAAATAACCACCGTAAGGTGGTTTTTTCGTTTCTACACCCTGCAAAATCCTGGCACCTTCCTCAATTCCCCTCTATATAACATCGATAGTATTCATAGCGATCAACGCTCTTATATATGCAATTCTCTACTGACTCACCTTAGTGAGCAGCGTGATTAATGCAGAGCTCTCACTTATACCAACTGTTTTTAGCTACCCCTCCTAAGGTATTGCAAGGGGTACTTTTCCGTACACAAATTTTTACATAAAAGGTACACAAAAAGTACACAAAAAGATCATTTGCTATAGGCAGTTGTTGGGCACAGCTGTGTGCGACTTCCTTAGCTACATTCAGATTACGACAGTTTTCACAGTAGTTATCATATGGGCCTTGGTGATGATCACCAGCACATACCCAAGGTAGCTACGCTATAAGCATGCTGACAGCATAGATCTCGCGCTACAGCTGTTGTGTGTGTGTGGCACATGATAGCCAACATGCTTGATGGTCAAAGACATGTACGTGCACTTTGTTTTGGTGAGTACGAGCCGCTAATGCTGATAAACGACTTATGTATGTAGTTGTTTAATACATATACAGCTTGCATGATCTGATAATGCTGCAGCATTAGTATGCTGCAGCATTTGTCTTTAATAAAGGCTACCTAAGGTTATTTAGATTGCGCTTATATGCTCATGCTGTTTTCTTTAGCTTTGTGTACATGCTAGACGTAGTTCATAGTCTGCTCGTATTGCTTTGCGCAAAGCGACAAGGCAATCGCTAGACATATATGCACCCTGAATCATATATTCCTCACCACCAAGCTTTGCGATCATATGACCTTTACCAGCTAGTTTAGAAGCATCGTACGAACCACGATCTCCAAGTGCAATCATTGTTTCAGTTCTAGAGGCTACTTTAAGGCAGATTCTATTGCCTGTATTAGCCTTAATAGAGCCATCTACAACCTTTACTGATGGTCTTTGGGTTGCCAATACTAAGAAGATACCAGCAGCTCGTGCCTTATTGCCAAGGCGAGTTATAAGCGTTTCTATTGAGCTACTCTTACCTTCTGTTAAGGTAATGTCAGCAAACTCATCAATGACCATAATGACATGATCCATTCGCAGTGGCAGCCCTCCAGGAACGGTAAATCCTGGTGTCTTATTATGCTCGTCAAAGTACTTGGCCATAAATTTATTGTACTCGTCAATGTCAGGGATTGGAGGTGCATCATCTCCAAGTTCCTGATTGAGCAATTGCCTAAATTGGCTCATGTATTTATAGCGCTGCTCCATCTCATCTACGATAGAGTTAAAGCACTCTTGGTATTCTTCTTGGCTAGGGAAGTTTTTAACTCCTACATTAGGCAGATCTTTAAACTCTCCTAACTCGACACCATCCTTTGGATCAATCAAGATAACTCTTAGTTCTGAGCTCAGGTTGGTCAAGATCATGTCCATGATCATCATCTTCATGATGGTGGACTTACCTGAGGATGTACCGCCAGCAATAAGAGTATGTGGAGCATCTCGCCTTAAGTCCAAGTACATTTGAGAACCATCATCGTCTTTGATGCCAAGAATAAAGCGACTGTTAAAGCCTAAGTACTCTACCCCATCAATTGTGTAGGTGTCGTAGTTAAACTCACGGTCTTTGAGCATGGCCTCATAAGGCACGAAGATTCTGTCAAAGTCTTTAAACTCAACTCTAATTGCAATTGCTTTGCTAATAGCAGTTACATCGGTGATATCAAAGCCATGCTGTGTCAGCATATACTCGTGAAGAGCACTGATAGACTTAGTGGTCAGAGTTTCATCACCACTAAGCTCAACGTATCCGCCTGAGGTGGTGATGCGCTTCTTTCTTACAGAAACATTGCCCTTATTGAGTTTTTTGATGAGCTGATGGATAAACTCATCAAGGTGTTCAAGATTTTTAGGATTTTCAAAGTCTACTGTAGCTGTACAGCTATCGAGGTATTCTTTTACTTTAATATGTTCTGCAAAGAATCTGCTCATCAACTCCTGGCGACTTATGTCCTTTGGAGTTTGCTTGGCGGTTATTGATGTCGCGACTTCATTCTCTTTAACAGGCTCTTGTTGTTGCTGTTGATTAAAGAACGGCGACATTGGTTTAAATACGCCAGGTTTAGCAGTAGCACTTGTAGCCTCACTACCAGAACCTTGTTGCTCCTTAGAGTTTTTAGGTTCTGAAGGATCAACTGCCTCATTGGTATCTGTTGTGGCATCAGCTTTCTTAGTAACTAAGGCAGTGTCTTTACTATTCTCATAATTAGACTTTGAGCCAGAGTCACCTTCAGATACAGCGGCACTGCCATTAGTGTCGTCTCTAGGCGTGGTTGTAGTCACTGACTTTTGATCGACTTGCTCTTTAGCTTCGCTAGAAGACTTATCTGCGTTGGTCAAAGTATTATTGTTTGAACCATGATCAGTATCTTTTGTAGTGCTTGTAGCTACATCTCTGTTTTGTGAACTTTGATCTATGGTGTCCTTATTGGAACCATTAGTTTCAGAGTCTTCGGTATTAGCCCTTGGTTTGTCATTCGATGCTGCTTTAGGCTGATCAATGACATTTTGAGCCTGGGCCTGAGTATTTGAAGATGTTGCTTTACTATCTATGTTTTTAGTGTTTACTGATGCTGCCTTTGTATTAGAGCTATCAGTAAGTACTAACGATTTGTGCGGCTTCAGCTTGATAATCTGAGGATGCTTAATATCCAAGTACTCTTTGAGAAGATACATTCCATCTGCTTCAAGCATTTGTTCAAACAAATTGGTGGATGGCTGCAGTTCTTTGTACTTTGTTTGTTGACTGCCCTTTTCATCATCAATTGCATTAGTTTTTATGCAGCAACGATCATCGGTGTATGCCTCCATAAGCTTCGAGACAGGATCATGATGGATATGGAGCTGAATAATTCTCTGTTGTTCATTTGAGTTATCTTTAGAGCTTGGATGAAAAGATGCTTGGAGGTTCTTATTTTGTTCCTCTGTGTCATTTACTTTATTAATGACAAAAACAAATGAGTAACCAGAGAACATGATGTCAATCTGTTCTTCTCGAATCAGAGTCTGGATCTTGGAGAATACCTCATACTCATTTGGAGATCTTGCTTGATAGTTATCTGCAAGCATATCTGCGAATTTAGCCAAATATAGTCTTCTATCTGCAAAGTCATTCAATAGAGGCATGCTCAAGTACTGGAGTGACTTTTGAGCCTGATCAGCTGATTGTATTGCAGCAGTATTAGTGAAGTCCTGTAAGAACTTTGACTCAATTACACTCACAAGCAAAAGATATTGATTTTGTATGCCTTCACTAACAGAGCTATCGCACTGCTGATTGTTTTGTAGGTTGACTGAGTTTGCGTATTTGACAACATGCAAACACAGGATATCTGCGCGACTTGCGCTCTTGCCTATTAAGACCTGTTGATAATCGTCTAAGGACAAGAACAGAGGCTTGCCTAAGGCGCTAATGGTCTCAAGTTTCATGTACTTTTTCATATGAGTTAGGATTTGTTCCATCAGGAACTTACTCATCACATTGCCCATGAGCTCATATGAGAATTTGCGACGGTTTTCAGCACGTAATAGCATGCTTCCTGATATGTCTACAGCATCAGCCTCAACAGCACTTATGAAGTCATTTGCATACTCATGACGATTTTGACAAGTGTTCTCGAAGATCTTGCGCAAATGACGTTCAGTATTATGTCTTTCGGCAGATGAAGAGACTAGCAAGTTAACGCGAGAGTTCTTGAGTTTGTTATAAAAGACAACACGACGTTCCTCATCACTAGCATGTTTACCTAGGCTCAAGTTGTTGTTGCCATATAGGTCATTCTTCTTTCGTACTAAATTACGGCATTGCAACTCATCGATAAATGCCACAACTTCTGAATGGCTATGGATATTCTTAAGCTTTGTCTCAAGATCCATAGTCGGATATTTGTTCGCAGCAATACTATCTGGGTGCATGTTTTTGCTTGAGAGAGAGCGACTTACAATGCGATTTGGTAAGTAGGCATGCAATGCTGTCTCATCAAACTTGCCATGATTAAGACGAGAACTTGCCTGCTTTGCAATAGCGTTATTGTATGTCAGGAAGTCTTTAAGATTGGACTTGGTGGAGCCCTCTTTAGAAAATAGCCATATTGAGTTGAAGTACTGAATACGGCTTAATGGCTGCACTTGATTAACTAAGAACTTACATACCTGCTCACTACGTTTCTTACCAGTGTTATAACGGTTTACTAATGAAGGCATGGCATTAACTTCATCAGATAGAAGGCCTACAGGGAAGTCATCATATTCGACGATAGAGTCCTCATCAAACATATGCATCAGAATAGTAATGTCTGCAATACGGTTTGAGGCTACTTCGATAGTTTTACCGTTAAACTTAAGATTATTGTGATTAAGATAATTTGAAAGAGTAGCGTTGGCCTTGAGGTTCTGTTGTGAAGATAAAATAGTGACGTGCACGCGTTTGGCCATTGCCTCATTGTTATGCTCATTGAGCTCACTAGTACGCAGTTGCTCAAAGACCTTGCTAATAGTCACAGTCATGTGCATTTCATCGTTCACGATGAGCAAGGTGAGGGCGATGTTAGATAGAAATTCCGACTCTCTCAATGCTAGATAAATTCCTACTAAGAGCTCAGGGAAACGGCAGTCTCTAACCATCAGAGTACATTGACTAGGCTCGTAAGGACGAGTCTGCACATATCTTCTTAAGTACTCTAAGATAGCATTAGTGTAGTCTTTGACAGGGAGTGCAATTTTGTTTTGGCTATAGATATCAGATAGATAATCATATAGTGCATAGCCTGCGACTTCCTCTTTGGCAAAGAGTATTTTTCCAACATTGTTATTGTCTAGGCGTAGGCATGCCTCAGGCGCATCGATGTATGCCATATCATTCGATAGCGATTCGATGAACATGTTGATCTGTGATAAGTTGAGATCGCCATTTGCTGCAGCGCAGATAATAGAGGATAAACGCTCAAGCTTTGCTGTGTATGAACGCATGCTTTCAACAGTGAAAGGAGATGCGATCACATTATTTGAGCTACTCTTTTCATAAGCAAAGCCAACCATCATGACCAGGTTTAAAATATTTCTTAGACCGGCAATAATATCTGGTGGAGCTAGCTCATTATCCATTGCTGCAATGATTGAGTTTTGCAGTAATGTATAGCGATCGGAAAGCTTTCTAGCCTCTGAATAAAGCAGAGAACTGTCGTACATTGCTTTAAGAGCCATGAAATACGCATCATGGAAATCTTTAAATAGTTTCTTGATGCGATCAATCTTGGCTGTTAGAGAAAGTGTTTCGTCCCAATGATCATTGGTGATATAAGCATCTGCATCATATGACGATTCGTATTCTCTAGCACGCTTTTGACACTCATCAAGCAAATTTTGGATTTTATTCGTTAAGCTGTCATTAGAGCCGCTAGATTCAAAAGATATGGCACCTGATTCGTTTAAGACGAAAGATGCAGGAGAGCTAATATCTAAAGGAGCTTGCTTACCAGTGATGGTGTATTGTTGATGCTGGTATGAGCCTAATACGATCTTCTTTTCATCAAGCTTAATACCGCATTCAGGATGAGTGGTTTCACTAGTGCTAAAGTTTAAGATCTGCTCTAAATTAGGAGCAAGATTGACCGGAGTGCTATTTATTCTATAGGTCCAAGTAATCTTATATCTTCTATCAGAGTTTTTCTGGGTGCTCTTGTGTATAACGATGAACTTAAGGGATATGAAGTCCTTACCAACCTTGGTTGAGTATTTTGCATCTTGCTCAACTTGTGCTGACTCATAGAACTTATTGTAGTCCATGATCGGGAAGGTATCGCGACTGTTTACAAAGTCATCAAGCAGTGCGTTGTCAATCTTTCCATCTTTGGTAAGTGGTAATTTGCGATTTGGACTAGTGACAAAGAACTTAAGGTGTAGTTGTTCCTCAAGATATTTTAAATATGCACCAAAGCGCATAGAGAAGTATCTTATAGCTACATAGTTCTTGCTCAGCATACTGTTTTGAGTTTCATCCAGCCTAAGCTCAATGTATGCTGTTTTTACAGTATCCTTTTCGGTATTTGCATTGGATACAAAGGAGCACCCGCATGCATATACGATGCACTTAGTTAAGGAAAGCATGAAGTTATCATCTTCATATTTATTGTTTGAGAAGATGAGATCATTCCATTCCTTTAAAAGCTTAGGATCGATGCTAAGCATACGCTTGTGGTTTTGGACAAAGTCAAATAGCTTATCAACATCCTCGTGATCAATTTTCTCTATACCGTTGTGATTAGAGACAAGATCCATGATAAGGCTAATCTCTTTGGCCTCATCTTTATTGAGATCTTCAGCTTCATTTTGCTTATGCTGTTTGAAGTGTTCTTCGGTACGTTCCCAAAGACTCTTTTTATTTGTGCGCTTTTCTGCTTTAGCATCAAAAAGTTTAGATAATCTATCACTCCACTCTATATGACACAGATCATTGTAGACATGCTTGTAGTTATCGGGATTGAAGTCTTTTACGCTCAAAATATAGCGCTTGATAAGAGCATGCTCAAAAGGCATAACATCAGATATTTTCTCTGATTTAAACGAAGAGTCTGACTTATCTGTATTTGCCTCATCAGCAACGAAATATTGCTGATAACGTTCTAGTAGCGTATCGTATTTTAGACGATTTCCCTTGGAGTCAGTGCATGAGCGCAGTGAGCCTCTACCTTTAACAATATCATTGATAACTTTACGATATTTATCTTTGTATGCTTTGTTTAGGTTGTCTGTACTAAATAAGCCGCTTTGAGAAGGGAATGACATTACATAGAGAGATTTGCCCAAAGCTTTACGCATAGCATCAGAAGTACTGAGATTATTCATATTTAGCCAAGTAATGCACACGAATTTGGCTAAGTTGTAAATGTTTAGGTCAATCTCATCATGCTCTTTGAGAAGCAAAAGGGTATTTTTAAGATGATCTGCACCTTTACCTTTCTGATAAGGTGCAATCCCATATGCTTGAGCAAATGCAGACATATATTTAAAGACATTGTCTATGATTGCTTGGATAAGAGCATTATTATCTACTTTTGGGACGTTCTCTAAAGTCTCAGAGTCCTCATCACTATTGCAGGCAAAGAGCTTAATCTTATTGCTATTATCAATGCTATTACGAACATCAGCAGGGCTTTTATCCACGACATAGCGTAAGGCACTGCAGTCAATGCCTTGCATGATAGTTTTAGGTATCAATATTTCAAGGTGCTGTACAGGATATAAAGTGCTGTCGCTAGCTTCATGGTTGTTAATACGCTCAAAGAGCTCATCGCAAACGAGTTTGATTACTTCATTGTGCACATCACAAAACGCAAGCAAGCCTTTAATCTCTGCGCTGTTGCCATCTTGATTAGCAGTTTTGTTATCTAAAACAGATTTTTTGATGACTCCTAAAATATAGTTTGCGCCAGCATAAGCTATAAGGTCATTGGCCATCGATAAGGCTTTGCTCTCGATATCTTTGACCTGACGTTGATACTCATTAAGGCCAGTAATCTCTTGCTCTGTTAAATTGAGTATGCCGGCATCTTCATAAGCAGCGGTTATATTCGACTCGTATGGAGCGTAAAGCTTTTTAAACAAACTTTTAATTGAATGAAACTGCATCTTTAAATCCTAGGAAACGAGCCTAAATCATTTTTTCAGGGCTATGTATATAGCCCTCTATGAAAGATTGTGACGTGTTTTGTTGCTGCGATGCTAGATCTTGGCAGCATTGTGTAACGTCAATCAACTATGGTCTTTTTACGTATTCGCAATAATCACTTAAGTAGATCAGCATATCCAAACGATGCAGCTGTAGCTTAAGTTGAACTAGATTGCCGTTTAAATCAGGGGTATTACTTGAGCTTTCAAGCTCCTCTCTGCTTACAACACTGCGCTTTTCACTAGGACCAATGACGATGTGGTAGCGTTCGCGAATAATCTCAAGGAAGTTCGATAGCTTCATACATTCCTCTTTTCCTAGAACCGCCATGACTAACGTGCGCAGAAGCTCATCAGTCATTTCATAGTTGGTTCTAACTGATTTAGTTAGCTTAGAAAGACCACACTGCGCTGCTAGATGGGTTATCAGGCCTGTCATATGGGTATCACGACCTACAGTTTTATTTACCATCTTCTCGATAATGGTGGTGCAATCACGAGCATCCCATGTGGCTCGATTCTTAATTGCTCCTTTGGTATCGTATTTCTTGTCTATGTCAGGTCTATAGTTAAAGGCAGAAAATACAATATCTCTGACAATATCAATGTCATCTTTGCTTAGATCTGAGTCATTTCGTAAAAACGGTACAGTCAAAGCAAGATAGCTTTCGGCTCGTTGTCTAACATAGCTGATACGGCTAAGATCAAAAAACGAGTGATGAAGTTGTTGCCTTTCTTTTGAGTAGCGTTTGACATCCTTGCTCTCTTGCTTGCCTTTGGCACAGACTGGTATGTTGATGTCAAATTGCTTATTAAGAGCATCAATCTCGTTGTCTAGTTTCTTACTAAGCTCGCTGTCTTGTGTGCCAATGCTAATGGCATCATGTAATTTAATTGCATCGATTCCTAAAACAGATGTGTTTCCGTTTGTTTGCGGGGTAAACCGACGGTGAATCTCGTTGGCTATGCACATTTTTTGTTCTTGCTCGAGAACATAGACTAAGAGATTTAATGTGGCCATTCTGGCAAGAGCAATAAAGAGATGTTGTTTATTTAAATTGCAATACAGTAGGTTGTTAAAGTCTTCTTTAACCTTTTCATATACAGGCAAGTCTAGATAAGGTAAAAATGCGCTCAGAGCATATGGCTCTTTGTTATTTTTAGGGCTCTCATCTGGACTTGAGGCATTGATGTAGCCTGCGAAAGTATTGATGGCATCATCTTCGTTGAAGAATCTGTTAATAAGTTTTTGCCCAACATCAGTATCCTTAGAGACTAAAGTCTCTTCAGCTTTTTGGCCATGTATAGCAATGTTTTGTACATGCTTATCTTCAAGCTGATGTTCTGCCTCTGTTTTGGTTAAATAAGGTGAGTTTAAAGCACGCTGTAACATGCTAAAGATTAGTTCGCCTTGACCAGAGAAGAGGTTATGATGGGTGTCGTAAGCTTTATCAATCTCTTTGTAAAGTGCATTTTGACCAAAAGGGAACAGGAACATAGTTGTCCACTGGCGCTTAGTATCATGATCTATCAGCCATGATCGCATTAGGTTGATTGCTTTCTCAAAGTTCTCAAACGAGCCAAAGTCCTTTTTATACTGATCTGTTGTTTTTTCAGTAATTGGTTGTACTTTTTCATCTTTATTCAACGCATTGAATTGATCTCGCCAAGCATCCCATTTTTCATCTTCGAGCAAGCTGTTGTTAGCGCTGATTGAGCCTACATATGGATTGTTGAATAGAATATGTCTCAGACGTGCTCGTGTATATCTGGTGAACTCCACTTGACCAGTTTCATTAGCCGTCTCGATTGTTAAAGGATTATTGGGATCTTGAGAATACAGTACTTGTAGAAGCTCAAGAATCGTGTGCTGTTTTAATTGATTGGTATGAAAAGCATTACCTAGGTAGGCCTCTTCTGCCTCTATAGTTTTGTTGGTAAAGACAGGGTTTTTAGGGTAGCGTTTACCTACGAATCTGTCTTCTAGCAGACGAACATAACGATCGATTTTCTTTAATGAAGTTTTAAATTGCTCTAAGTTTTTACCATAGAGCTTCTTGAACTGGTCGATATTAGCAGGAATGAAGATTACTTTATCGTCTTCATCTGCCTGTAGAGTGATGTTGGTATCGTCGCTAGCAAGCTTTACTAGACTGTACTTGGCAATTTCTTTATCAACATCAGCACGGTTGATCTTTGCTCTTAAATCATCAGGCACGTAGCCATATGACTGCAGTGTATTTAAATTTTGATCGTCTAAGGTGCGAGTTATGGACATATTGCTGCTATCAGAGCTATGCGTTGAGCTAACGGCGACACTAGAGATAGTTTCGGTTTTCTCTAAATTGCTCTTACTAGTCTCTACAGATGATTTTTTTGGGTCAATGTTATTTTTTGTGGGATCCATAAAATCCCATTTGTCAAATTTAAAACTATTCAAGCCTCAAGGCCTTAGTATTATTTCTTCCAAAGCGCCTAGAGGCATCCATAATTTTCAGGAAGAAGTACTTCGTGTCTGGTATACCATAACTAGCTCGTCTAATTGTTTTAATCAATTGAACTGTACCCTCACATTTTCCTGAGGTGATTATGTGCTTAGCAAAAGTTATGATGCCACCCATATGGTTTTCTATTAGCTTAGCAAACCAACAAAAGTGCGTGTTCGTTGTTCCCTTGCAAAAATCTACGATTTCACTCATGACTCTATGCATACTATCAGGGCTTAGCATTGTTTCGTAAGCATCAGTTAGCTTTTCCTTAATGATGTCTATTGCTAACATGAGCTCGTTCTCTTCGATAATTTTCTTGTATCTGGCAACTCTATCAGTCATCTGCTCACGCTCAGGGTTAACAGCAGTGAACTCAGCTTTTGTATTGTTATTTTTAATCTCTTGAAGACGTGCATTATGCTTGCGACTTTCATTATCTCGTCGCTCTAAGGTCTTCTTATTAGCCGTAAGGATAAGTCTAGTACGCTTAAGTGAGTCAGCGCCTTCTCTATTACCTTCTTTTATTAGTCGTCGCTGTTCGTCTTTACGAACTTTATTGATTACATTTTCATTGAAGTTCTTTATTATATGGAAGCGATCATATACGATATCAAGATGCGGAAATCTGCTCGTAAATGCACTAGCAAAGTCTGCATTCATATCACATGCAATGGCTTTTACATGCTTCATCCATTCATCCCCTACATGGTCGATAAAGTCGTATACGACTTGCTTTCTTTTGGTTTCTTGAAGCCACAACACTTCACCTGTTTCTAGGTCAATAATGACTGTTGCCATTTGATAAGGGAAACGAAGCTTAAACTCATCAATACCTAGATATCTAGCCTGTCTAGATGGTTTACACCATCGTATATCACCATCTATCTCTTCAGTGTATTCATCCAAAAGCCTTTGTTTATCTATATCCTTAATGAGGTTTTGTCCAACGCCAGTCTCCATGGATACAGACTTTACAGTTGCACCTTGTCTTAATTTGTTCAATATAAAGTCTCGCATGGCATAGGTCAGTTTCATGCCAGGCACTTTAAATGGAATTTCTTGATGCTTGGTTTTACTGCAGATTGGGCAACGATATCTCAAGTGTTCAACATCAAGGGAAATACCCTTATCGCCGAATGGTATATGCTTAATTCTAGTTGTATATCTACCATGCACATGCATGATAGAACCACAAACAGGGCATTTACTTTCATTTGGAGACTCTTGAACCGTTCCTCTGAAGATGTAGTCAACGTGTTCAATGTACCTATGCTTTTTACTATGTCCATAGTTCCGTATATAACGATAAATGGCATCATAATAAAAGCCTTCATTACTTGGGATGAAGCCTGGTGCTAGGCATGGCAACCTAAAGCAAGAATCAGCATATTCAAAGCTATTGTTTGGGCAGGATGGAAATGTGGTAGAATTCATTTGGGGTCTCGTTTAGTTTTATTATTGTTTTTTTGATTACGAGATCCTATCTGATTTCACGTCTTACATAAAGTCATATCCTGCCTAAAGTTACATACCTCATCTAATCATAAGTCATGATGGCTTTACTTCAGCTGGGTATAGCTTTTTCTTCTAAACCCACAAAAAAAATCATTGAACCATTTTTTTCTTTTAATCTGCTTTGCTAGTGTGGCCTTCTTACGAGGTTTAACAGCATCATCTGGTGTGCTTAAGTTGGTATTTTGCATAGACTCATGAGCGGAGTTTGTCTTAGCAGATGACTCTCTTGATGGAGTACAGATAGCGCTCTCCTCGGCAATCAAGGGGCTCTCGTTATTACGCGAGTTTAGCTTAGCAACCTTTTGAGCAGCTTTACTTATAGCGCAATGGTTACGGTTATTGGCAACTTGACATAGTTCGGTGATCTCTTCAGCTAATCGATGGTCAACCTTGGTTGATCTTTCAAGTCTTTGATCAAAATTGCTACTAGTGCTCATAGATGTAACCCTGTGCAATGCAAATGCGCTGTCAGCTTTTAGGAAAACGAAATTAAGTTAAAAGGTGCTTTAAGCCCTCTGCTAATGAGGCTTTCAAATTAAGACTTAAACATTAGAGAGTATGCTTCATTAGCTATAGAAACACGCTACTCGAGTTTGATCTGTCCATCACTATCGATTTTGCAGAACTTGAGCTTTTCTATAACGTTGGTGTCATTTGGTTCATCGTTCTGTCCACGCTCATCCATAAAAGCCTCAATACGAGTTTTAAAGGATGTAAGTTCTTCATGACACTCATCTGAGAAAGATATTGAGCTATCACCTGCCCCCATTGCCATTAGATAGTTAAAAAGGCGAGGGGTTAGGATTATTTTCTGTGCTACAACAGGGTAGTATTTGCCTGCTTTAGAATTCTCTAAGTAACTTGATAAGCTTTTAGTATTATCAGATGCAGAGTTATTGTTCTTTGCCCTACCAAACATCGCACTAAGTGTTTCGTATATTGGTTTATGCGCATCTTTAAGCTTTCCTTTATTGTTGCGCTTTTCAAGGCAATTACAGTACGTATTTAGCTTCTGTGCATCATCCAATTCTTCAAACTCAATACCTTCTCCATCACAATAGCCATCAATAAAATTCTCGTCCTGGCTCATGATGTCTATGATCTCACGCTTGCGCTCTTCGCTTATTAATGAGTCTTTAGAGCTATCATTGCTATCATCGTTGCTATGGTAAATCTCTTGTTTTGCAAGCTCTGGCCAATAGCTAGACTTTGGGTAGTAAGCTAGGGTTGGAAGATCTTTAACATCATTAAGTAATCCTGAACGCACAATTCGTATTACATTACTGAAGTCAGAGTCATTATTTTCAAACTTTAAAACAAAGCGATCTTTATCAGGAACAATGCAGAACTCGGCAGGGTTAATAATGTTATTGGACGATACATAGACACTATCGTTTGATTTCATCAAGCTTAAGCTTGTAAACACACGATTGAGTCCATCGATTAGCTGTTCAACTAAGCTTGGAGGCGTGTTTTCGTCTCCTTTAGAAAGATCAATATTGTGGCGGATGAATTCTTTAAAGCTTAAGTATGCTTTTGCATAGCTAAGAGAGCTAAGAGAATAAGTGGATGTGCCTGATGAGTCAGTGAAGGCATTATCGAGGCTTTCGTTTGCAGTAAAAAATATAATTCTACGCATAGACGCCATATAGGCTCTCATATTATCAGTAGCCTGTTTTACTTCTGAGTCATTGACTGTATCGCTTTCACTATATTCTTGTAGGCTCTCAAGACTGATCTTTAGCTTCTCTCTAATATCTGCAGCATCGGAAGAACCAATTAGATCACCTAGCATTTGCCCAGCATCTGATCCAGGGGAGATGCATGCTTGGACGATGAAGTCATCAAGAAGTTTAGTACTATGAGAGCCGACACCAAAATATTCAAGCTGCCTGAAGATTGGAGGTGTATTTAAGGCTTGAATGGTGTCATCACCTGTGCCATCGTCGTCTTTGTCAATAAGGTTGAATTGTTTGGAGTTTAAATTTAAGCCAAGCAGATTATCAAATGGAGAGGAGCGACGATCTCCTTTAAATTTATATGGCGCATAAAAGCTTGCCTCAACATCGTGTTCAGCCTTGAGGCAAGTATAAAAGCGATCACTGGTATAGTGCTGGTTGCCTAAAATAGCGTTACATATCACTACCAAAAGATTACGGACGGTAAAGTGCATACCGTCATCTTTTGCAAGCTCAAAGAGATCTGCAAAGTGACGAATAACATTGTCTTGAAGTAGAGCACGTCTATTTGCGTATATTGGGCACTTATTGTGTATCGAACAATCTAAACAACGGCACCAATTATCGTCATTGAGAACCTCTTTAAACACCATCTCAACAGCATCACGATCAAGGCACTCAGATAGCGGCAATAGCTGGATGAAGTCTGATCGAAACACCTTATTGAGGATCATATGCTGCTCAAGTGACTTAGCAAGATTTAACATCTCGTTTAGAACCATAAAATTATGAGGATTGCCCTGGTTCTCATTTAATGGGTCTAATGATCTAAAATTGTTGCGGATCAGTATTGCGTATTCACCGAAGGTTTTTAAAATGCGGCCGTTATTACCTGCAATGAGCACTATGGTATTAAGGTCACGAGCAGCTAAAGCATCACATTCAGCTTGACTAGAATTAGACTCAGAGCAGTTAACTTTGCTTTGCTTGAGCCTTATATTCTCAGATGCAATAGATTCAATTACGTTATAGAGCTCTGCTTTGTCTTCATTGGTACGTAGGCAGGTAAGATCAGTGATGATCACTAATTTAAGCATCAGGTGCTTAAGCACAACAGTCTTAAGCTTGCTTTGATTATTCTCTGAGATCTTTATACAGTCTTCTAATTGAAGATCGCCATAAGCGTTGATCGCTATTTGTTTATATGTATCTTCAGTTACAGCCTGCCATGCTTCCTCTGACATTGAAAACAAGCTTTTATCTACACAGATGCTGTGTAAAAAATGCGTCTTTCCATCACCTGCCTGGCCTGAAACTAAGAAAACTTTAGACTGCTTTTCTGTTACAGCCGTATCAATGAGTACCTTGTATTCTTCAAGCTTTGTAAAGTTAAACTTGAATGGCGTTACAGAGTTCTCTTTGGCTAGAGCAATAACGTGTTCATCGAACTGAGCGTTATTGTCGATGTTAGGTACGTAAGCCTTCAAGAAATTGATAAAGTTCGAAGCAGTTCTAACTGACACGGCGAAATCCTTATGATGGCTCCTGAAAACAAAAGGAGCGGCTATGGCGCAAGATAGCGCCTGCGCACAAGTTTAGCAGATGACGACTAAAAATTATGACTTAGTGCGATCCTAAAGTCTTCTCGGAAGCAAACTTTGCATTGATTTTAGCCGTTCGTCACAAAAGGCGTATCTATCTTATTCCCCAGCGCAGCCGATCTTATCTTCTAGATATATTGCAAATGGCAGCAAAATCAACTGCTAATGCGTTGGCCTGATGCCTGTGCTCAACTCACTAAATACAATCGCTCTGTGTAGCGGGCGCTGTCTCTTAGCAACATTGTTATATGCTTATTTAAGTACGCTTAGAACTGCTTTTCCATGGACTGATAGAGCAAAAGACGATTAGCGCTGTATCTGCTTTCATGTGGCTGCCTACCATTAAATGGGGGAGGTTTGGGAGTTAAGCCATAATTATTTACAGCAGGGTTGGTTTAGATGCAATGCATTTGGATGGCTTAAATAAGCAATTTGTAGCTGATAAAGATAGGGTTTGTTGATCGAGATTGTCAGCTTGTGAGCAATGCAAAAGTATCAAAAATTCAGCATGTTATAATCGAACGGCTATCAGCTTTGCTGAGGCTTTGCTACGTCTGAGCATTGTGTATGCTTTGTTTTTTAAGCCATTTTAGGCTAGTTAGTGGCTAGTTTTTTTTTGCGCGGGCGATGATGCTTAGGGGCGTGACATTCTCTTTAGCTTGGTAGCGGCTGTTTATTGTGACTTTATGGCAGGACGCTTTAATGTGCGATTCCCAATTTAAGCATGAGCATGATGATGCTCAATTGGCTCAAGAGATTGGCAACTTTAGTTGCGTAAGTTCTGATTGTGAGTTTGATGAGCACACTAAAGGCTATGACCTTGATAAGGCTATCTTTGGTCTTAGTGAAGATAGAGGCTATGACTCTTTATCAAAACTCTTGTCCTTTAGCATTAAGCGCTTTAAACAAGAGGGCGTAACTATGGAGGTTACGCTTGGACACCATTTATGTAGACCATCTCCAATTGGTTGGATTTTAAATGGCGGTACCTCGCTTGCCTTAGCTGAGGTAGCAGCTGGTCTTGCATCATTTGCGCTATGTCCAAAAGGCTCTCACCCTGTAGGTTCTGCAGTGAGTGCCAACCACACTTCGATGGCTAAGTTAGGCGAAAAGCTTACGGTGACAGCCACGGCTTTGCACGTTGGTAAGACAACTCATGTGGTTAATGTGGATATCACTGCCCTTGATGGTCGTCTTATCTCGACAGCTCGAGTGACAAACACCATTATCAGTCCGACTGGTACTGAAGGCTCAGCTCACTTACAAAAGATAGCTGCAGCTCAGGCTAAAGCAGGTAGTTAAGTATTGCTTTAAAGCTTAATTTGGTGTGGTAAGGTCAAGCGAAGTTTTGACCACTATTTTGATGGTTTAGGTGATGCCTTGGGTAATTTGGCTACTCAAGGATTACCCTTGACCGCAACTGTGAGGCGCTGGGCCTTATAGTTTTTTGTAGGCAACATGACGGTAACGTCTTGTAGGCTTTTGATTGTCTGTTTGTGAGGTTAATGTGGCTGAACCACGTGTTTTATTAGCTTGCGATGAAGTCTTAGATGATCTGGTGCAAAACAAAGTACCATTCGTGCTTTATCGTTTGCCAGAGAGCAAAGAACCACGTCTGATTGTGCAGCGTGGCAACGATGTTCAGTCAATCACTGACTTTAAAGATTTAAGCACTGCCTCTGGCTTTTTGATGGCTCCTTTTGCCATCTCTGAGCGCAATCCGATGGTTGTCATCCGCGCCGATGAGTCACTTAATGGTGATACTGAGATTATTGAGTACTTACTTGAGCGCCACGCTAAGTTGGATACAAAGACTGCAGCGATTCATGGTGACAAACTCTGCTTTAAAGAGCGCGTTGAAGACAATGACGTTGTCTTTAAGCGTTATGAAGAAGTTTTTAATAGATTTAGCAGTGCGCTTAAAGATCGCCTCTTTGATAAGCTCGTGCTCTCACGTTGTGAGAAGTATGCTTACGCTCCATTTGGCTTATTCTCATCATTTGCTAAAGCCTGTGCCTTATATCCAAATATGACTGTCTCGGTAGTAAATTCTGAGCCAACGGGCACTTGGTTTGGTGCAACTCCTGAAATCCTTCTTAAAGGCGATGGCCGTGAGTTTAGAACCATGTCCTTAGCTGGTACCATGAACTTAGCATGCTATCGCGAGGAGCTCAGGCAAAAGCTTGGTCTTGAAAATTCTGCTTGCTCTGAAAGCACTTCAAAGTGCAAGGTAAGTGCAGCTTTAGTTGAGTACGGCTTAAATTGCCAAGACGTAGCTAGCGCTATTCCTTCATTAAGCGATTGGTCAGCTAAAGATGTCGAAGAGCAAGGCTATGTAACCTCCTATATTGAGGAGGTCTTAAGTCGCTACTCCGATAGTATTGAAAAGTCTGGACCTAAGAGTGCAGCTGCTGGCCCTGTATGCCACCTTAAGACTGACTTTACCTTTAGCATTGCCAATCAACAATGCTTAGGCGAGATTATAGGTGCACTGCATCCGACACCTGCAGTATGTGGATTGCCAAAGCTTGAGGCATATAAATTCATTCAAGAAAATGAAGGCTATGATCGTGCCTACTATGCCGGCATGTTAGGCCCTCTTAATATGGATGGACAAAGTGCCTTGTACGTAAACTTACGCTGCATGCAGCTAAGTAAAGATGATACTTGTCCAAGCAAGACCATTGCCTCTTGCTACATTGGCGGCGGCATCTTACGTCAGTCTGACCTTAACTCAGAGTTCAAAGAGGGTTCAAACAAGGTAGCTACCATCTTATCTGCAGTTAATGACGATCGCTATCAGGATGCTCTTAAAAACTCTTAGTCCATTTGATTTGAAATCAACTGTCATTGTGCTTACGATTTAGCCTTTTTCATGACTCTTTAGCTTGCGCATAAAGCTTGAGTATTGCTCGTGGCTCTTTAGCTTGTGCATAAAGTTTGAGTCTTACTCGTGGCTCTTTAGTTTGCTCTATAAGCTAGAGCCTCATTTACACGCACTTCCTGGCAATTTTATGCGTGTGATGTGAGATTATTGAGGCTATGGCGTATCATAACCATCAACTTAATCACTGTAAGTACAGTGCATAAGCAATCCATGTGAAAACATGGTTTAGCTATACGGAGATCTACATGTACTCAAATAAGCAAAACGTATTGCAGCTGGTGGCATTGATGCGTAGCCACGGCGTTAAAAAATGTGTTCTGTGTCCTGGCAGCCGTGACATTCCTTTAGTGCAATCGATTTTGCAATGTCCTGACTTTGAGACATACTCGATCACCGATGAGCGTTCAGCAGGTTTCTTTGCTATTGGCCTGAGCTTGCAAACTGACTGTAAAGAAGCAGTTGCTGTGGTGGTTACCTCTGGCAGTGCTCTTTTGGGTTTGCATGCTGCTGTCTCTGAGGCCTTCTATCAAAATGTGCCTCTGCTAGTGATTTCTGCAGATCGTCCAGCTGCATGGATTGGTCAGATGGACGGCCAAACTCTGCCACAAGAAAATGTCTTTAAGACTTTAGTAAAGAAGTCAGTAGGCTTAGTTGAAGTGCAGTCTGATGAAGATCGCTGGTTCAATAACCGCATGATCAACGAGGCTCTGCTATCTCTTAATCATCATGGCTTAGGCCCAGTGCATATCAATGTGCCGATCTCTGATCCTTTCTTTGAGTTTTCTACTCCAGACTTACCTGATGAGCGCGTAATTACTCGCTTTAATCTTGAAAACTTCAAGTACATTGAGAACTTTGAAAAAGGCCCTCAAGCTTTTGACATTGAAGTTGATGATCCTAATCTGTCGTTATTTGATAACAATGCAGTTCATCTTGCGAAAACTATTAATAAGTTTGAGCGCATCATGCTGGTAGTTGGTCAGTCTGTTGACGGCATTAAAACCTTTGATAGAAAAGTTGAGCTTACTGGACCATTGGGCTGGCTTGAAAGACAAACAGCAATCATGTGTGAAAGCATAGCTAACATGCCTAGAAAGATGGACACCATAAGCATGCCGGATATGATGATCGCACACTGCCTCACTGAGGAAGGTGAGTATTTAGAGGAATTTCCTGGCACAGCTATTGATACTTGTCCAGAACTAGTTATCACTATTGGTGGTCACATTATTTCTAAGCAACTCAAGAAGTTTTTACGAGCTTCTAATCCACCTTACCACATCCATGTAAGTGCAGGTGGTGAAGTAGTCGATCTCTTTAAGAGTTTGACTACAGTTGTTGAAATGGAGCCAGCAAATTTCCTAGACATACTGACTCGTGCTTGCGCAATTGAAGGCATTGCTCATGAAATTTATCTAGGTAAAAGGCTAGATCCAGTAAAACACGAAGAGATTGACTCCTTGGACTTGGATGGAGATAACATTATAGATCAGATGATGTACACTGCCTCAATGTCAGTCTGCACACATGTTATGGATAAGCCTGATTTCAGTTACTCACACATGCAGGCTATGCAACTATTGTTAGAACAGATTCCTGCAAAAAGCATTGTGCATTTGGCAAACAGCTCTACTGTACGTTATGCGCAATTATTCAATAATCCTTTTGAGGAGGACGTTATTGATAAGCGCATTAAAGTGATGTCTAATCGAGGCGTTAACGGTATCGAGGGATCATTATCTACAGCCATTGGCTATGCTGCAGCATCAGATAAGCTTAACTTTATCGTAATTGGCGATCTTAGCTTCTTCTACGATATGAATGCACTATGGAATGACTATGTTGGCAATAACGTACGTATTGTTCTTCTGAACAATGGCGGTGGCGAGATTTTCCATGCTCTTCCTGGTCTTAAGCTGTCTGATAAAGAAAAGAAGTACGTTACTGCGCAACATAAGACCAATGCTCAAGCATGGGCTGAAAGCCGTGGCTTTACATATCATTTAGCCAAAAATACTACCTCTTTGAACAAAGCTATTAACGCTATTTGTTCTAAATCAAAACTGAAAGCACCGCAGTTTGTAGAAGTAATTACTGAAGCTCAAAGCGATGCTGCAATGCTCAAGGAGTGTTTATCTGAGTGCAAAGAGACAACGCAATATGATCTTGGTGCACATATTGTGCGAGAGCTCCAAAGCATACAACGTGATATACAAATGATCAGGCAAATTAACAGGTTACAAAACTTTGACTAATGGTTAAGCACTTCAAGTGCAACAGGTTATCTAAGATAGCTACCACCATTAGGTCGCTATATACTACCGACAAGGTCTAGACAAGCTAACTTACCTTTTCAAAGTTGAGTAGCTAAATGCGTTGTGATTGGTTGCTAAAATAAGCCGCTGCTGGAGCAATGCTTAAAAGTTAGCTAAGTTAAGAATGTTTATTTCCTAAGCTCAATAATGTGTTTTTAGCACTTTGTGTGCATTGGCTTATTTATAAGCACCGCCTTTTCTTATTTATAAGCACCACCTTAGGAATAAGAATTTCATTTTATTCATTAGAGAAGATTTATATGTCTGAAAAGAGAGAATGGAAGACCATCAAAGAGTATGAGGACATTTTGTTCGAGTTCTTTGAGGGTATCGCCAAGATCACCATTAATCGTCCTCGTTACCGCAATGCTTTCACTCCTACCACTACCACTGAGATCTCCGATGCTCTGTACTACTGCCGTGAGTGCCAGGACATTAACGTGATCGTGTTAACCGGTGCTGGTGACAAGGCATTCTGCTCTGGTGGTGACATGAACGTTAAGGGTCATGGCGGCTATGTGGGCAAGGATGGCGTACCACGTCTTAACGTTTTAGATGTGCAAAAGCAAATTCGCTCCATGCCAAAGCCAGTTATCGCTATGGTTAATGGCTTTGCTATTGGTGGTGGTCACGTACTGCACGTAGTTTGCGATCTCTCTATTGCATCTGACAATGCTATCTTTGGTCAGACTGGTCCACGTGTTGGTAGCTTTGATGCTGGCTTCGGTTCTTCATACTTAGCTCGTTGCGTTGGCCAAAAGAAGGCTCGTGAGATCTGGTTCATGTGCCGTCAGTACAATGCTCAAGAAGCATTAGAGATGGGCTTAGTTAACAAGGTAGTTCCATTTGACAAGCTTGAAGATGAGGTTGTTGAGTGGGCTAAGACCATGATGTTACACAGCCCTCTGGCACTGCGTATGATCAAGGCTGGTCTGAACGCTGAGCTTGATGGTCAGGCAGGTATTCAGGAGCTTGCTGGCGACGCTACCATGCTCTACTACATGACCGAAGAGGCTCAAGAGGGTGGCAAGGCATTCTTAGAGAAGCGTAAGCCAGATTGGTCTAAGTACCCTAAGTTCCCTTAAAAAATATCATGCTAAGCTAAGGCACTCATGCTCATACAGATTAGTGTACTCAGCATGATTCCTTTGTAGCAGATGATCATGCAAGCTTAAGCCTAGACGTACCATAGATTTTCTAGATCTTGGTAGTCTGACTTAAGATAAATAAACAGGTGCGTCTTCGGACGCACTTTGTGTTTTGGGGCAAATATAACTACTAGCGCCTGGTTTTACAGATGCGGTTTTGTATGAGCGCTTGCTAGTAGTGCTTAGAGGCGTGCCTACACAGACAGGTACTTTAGTGCTTAGATGAGTACCTGCAAAGGCAGGTACTTTAGTGCTGAGCCTCGTTCATAGTGTTGTGCTCAAAGTGGTCTTGGATAGGCAAACGCATGGGCGGTGAAAAAGTTTGAGCATTTGATTTGCACTTGATGCGATGCTTGGCTTAACTGGCGGTATACTTGGTCATCACGTTTTTCTAGCTAGGGTGAAGTGATGTCTTATAAATTATCAGGCGATCTGTACCGCTACGACCTTAAGTTTAAAGAACCAGCCATGACCTCACGTGGAACTTACTACACTCATACCGTGTGGTATCCAACCATTAGATTTGAGGATAAGGTGGCCATTGGTGAATGTGCGCCTTTGCCTGATTTAAGTTGCGACTTCCTTTGCGGTGGCAACACTGAAGAGGAGCGTACCGTCTCTTATGAGTCTAAGCTCAAAGAGCTCTTTGCAGCTTTGTTTAAAAGTATTCCTAACCACGCCTCAGCTACCGAGATACTTGCATTTGAGCCAGATTTAAGCGCTTTTAGAAATTGCCCATCTGCCATGTTTGGCGCTGAGACTTTAATTGCGCACTTAAAGAGCTTAATTGGCATCAGTGAGGCCAATAAAGCTGCAGCTGCAGCCGGATTTAGCGCCAAAACTGTTGCTGCAGGTGCGTCTCATTATGGATCAGTAAGCTCAGCTATTAGGCCAGATCTGATGCTCTGGGATAGTCCTTTTAGTCGTAATGAACAAGGCATTTACATTAATGGTCTTATCTGGATGGGCGACTTTGAGACCATGGGCGCTCGGATTAAGAGCAAGCTTGAAGAAGGCTTTAGATGCATCAAGCTCAAGATCGGAGCTATTGATTTTGATAAAGAGCTTGCTTTGCTAGATTACATTCGTCAAAGATTTAGCCCACAAGAGCTCGAACTACGTGTAGATGCTAACGGCGCTTTTACTCCTGAAGAGGCACCTGCCAAGCTTGAAGAGTTAAGCAAATTCACCTTGCACTCTATAGAGCAGCCAATTAAGGCTGGACAATACGAGGCCATGGCAAAACTGTGTGCTAACACTCCAATTCCAATCGGTCTTGATGAGGAGATGATTGGTATTAATGATCTTGAGCAAAAGAAGATCATGCTAGATACCATCAAACCTCAATACTTAGTAATTAAGCCAAGTTTGCACGGTGGTCTTCAGGGCACTCAAGAGTGGTTAATTCTCGCCAAAGAGCATGGCATCAAGTGCTGGCTAACCTCAGCTTTAGAGTCCACCATTGGACTTAATGCTATTGCGCAGTGGGTAGCTATGCTTAATCCATCCATGCCACAAGGTCTAGGTACTGGAGCTT
This sequence comes from uncultured Anaerobiospirillum sp., assembly GCF_902485895.1. Taxonomy (NCBI): domain Bacteria; kingdom Pseudomonadati; phylum Pseudomonadota; class Gammaproteobacteria; order Aeromonadales; family Succinivibrionaceae; genus Anaerobiospirillum; species uncultured Anaerobiospirillum sp. The sequence continues at coordinate 23,107 of NZ_CABTML010000074.1, forward strand.
TGTATACCAATAACTTAGCCACCCCAATGTATATTAAGGACGCTAAGCTCAATTGTGATCTTAATATGGATGAAGTCGCTAACTACTCAGACTACCTAAGTGAGATCTTGCAAAAAGAGGCCAGCCACATCGCCTCCTTTAACTAAACAGATCTTATAAGGCACTTGCACTGATCGTATTTTGTCTCAAGGCTACGGTCAGTCGCGCCATAGGCTCAAGCAGCGCAGTACACATAAGCTCACAATCTACATAAGCATGCAATCAACATAAGCAGCAGCCTAAACAAGCTTGCAATCTACATAAGCAGCAACCAACATAAGCAAGCGGCAATCGACAAAATACTGCCGTATGGCTATGCAGCCGTAGAGAAAGCTGCGTAAGCATCACTACGACGCTTTCAGTCGCCGTACATGAGTAAAAGTAGCGAAGCTTAGCAAGTTGTAGTTAAAGTGAGCTATAGGCTGCGCTGCTTTTGCAATGGTATGGCAATCATTACGTATTAGCTTTTACTAAAGCCACTTTATGATGGTGGTATCAAAGAACGGGGCGCAAAGATGGATTTTGTTAGAGATCGTCAGGTACAAAGCATCACAATTAACGGCACTACTTATAGCGCTGAACAGTGTAGAGTTCCTGAGGGTATGACCATCTCTATGCTGCATCAGACTATGCTTGAGCAGCATGGTGACAAGAGCTTTTTAGTCGATGTTGCCAAGTTCTTAGAGGAGTGGTTTAACTCAAGCGATCTTCTGCAGGTGCAAACGAGCGGCTCGACTGGTACGCCTAAAAAGCTCATGGTAGAAAAAGAGCGCATGATGAACTCTGCATGCATGACTTTGTCATTTTTGGGTCTTAAAGCAGGTGATGGCGCTTTATTATGTATGCCACTTGCCTATATTGCAGGAAAGATGGTGGTCGTACGCTCCTTAGTTGGTCGCTTAAATCTGTGTGTGACAGAGCCAAGCTCTAATCCAATGAAAGCTTGGTATGAACAAGAGCTCTCTCAAGGTAAGAGCGCAAGTAATATCGTGGTGCCAACTTTTGCGGCAATGATTCCTATGCAGGTTTATAACTGTGTAAGAGACCCACTCTCAGATAAGTTACTCCGTCAAGTTCGCGAGCTGATTATTGGTGGTGGTGCGGTTGATGCCGATTTAGGCTCTCGCCTCAATGACTATCCAAATCATGTGTGGAGCACTTACGGCATGACCGAAACGCTCTCCCACATCGCGCTGCGCCGTATCAACCAAGTAAGCTTAGATAAGAGTTCCGCATCTTCAATAGACAAAAGCAATACAGAGTCTTTTGCAAAGACAGAGCCTAGCTTGGTTAATGAGCATGCTAGCGATTATGAAGATGATGGCAGCTCTTGGTATGAGCCTTTTGAGGGAGTAAAGCTTAGTCTTTCAGACAAGGGCGGCTTAGTGATAGATGCTCAGTCGGTGTGCGCTGAGCCACTAATTACTAACGACGTAGTGGTGTTTAATGAGCAGGGGCATTTCAAGGTGATTGGCAGACTTGATAATGTCATTAACTCAGGTGGCGTTAAGGTACAGATTGAGACAGTTGAAAAGCAGCTTAATGCAGCTATTGAAGACTTTGCAAAAGCAGACGCACAAAGTGCTCTTGCTCAATTGCAATGCATGATTACCTCAAAGAGCGATGAGAAGTTTGGACAGATCGTAGTGCTGCTCTATACCTTCAAAGATGGTGTTAAGCATGAGATCACTGATGATCAATGGTCTACACTCTTTTTAAAACTCCATCGCTACCACGTCCCAAAGCTTAAGCTCTATGTGCAGAGCTTGCCTTTAACTGGTACGGGCAAACCAGATCGTGCCAATGCCAAGAAGATCGCTGCAGCCTAGCTTGCAAGTCTCAAGCATACTTTTGCGATACCAAGAAATTGTTGAGAGTCACGAAGCTTAACGAATTTTGCGCACTACATCTTCGATCATGGCTAGATGCTTTTGGTTAAGGGACTTAAAGCTCTTGCACAGGAAAGAGCGATCGTCATGGCCGCGATTACGCTGGCAGCCGCCTTTGCAAACACGATAAAAATTGCATGTTGAGCAACCATCGCGCTTAGCCTCGTAAGAGAGAAACGAGTTTAGAACGTATTCATTGAGATTAACGATACCGTTTTGCACTGTGCCAAGCTTGTATTTGTCGATGACATAGAAGTCGCAAGGATAGATGCTGCCATCTGATTCAATAACGTTTTGGTTAGAGCAGTGGCCTTGCATATCGCAGCTTTGACAAGAACCATACATGATGTTGGTGAAGAGATCTTCAATATGTCGAATACTGATCACTGTGCCATGAGTAAAGTATTCATACCAGGTCTCTAACGAGTCAACATAGAACTTTGCGTACTTTGCATCATCAATGTAGATCTCTTTTTTATCAAAAGGAGCAATGGCAGGGATGAACTGTAAGTTTAAGATGTCTTGTGAGACAAAGAAATCTATAAGCTCTTTAGCCTTGTCGTAGGTTTTAGTCGTGACTACGCACAGGGCATTAAAGCTAATCTCATAATCTTTTAAAATCTTGATAGATTGCATGACACGATCAAAGGTACCATTTTGACCATGAAGACGGTTGAGATCGTGGTACTCACGAGGGCCATCTACAGAGACACCAACTAAGAAATCACCTTCTTTAAAGATTTTGGCAAACTCTTCATTGAGCTTGAATGCCGAAGTCTGAATAGAAGAGATGATCTGAAAGTTTGGGTTATCCTTTCTCCTACGCGCTAGCACCTCTTGGCACTTTTGATTGTAGTGCTTAAAGAAATCTACTCCAGAGAGTAGTGGCTCACCACCTTGGAATAAAAAGGTGGTGGAGTCTGTGGCCTCATTAGTGTAGCTCTCGATAATGCTATCTAAGGTCTCGTATGTCATTAACTTATGGCTGTATACCTCGCGATTGGAGGCAACGTCTTTGTAAAAGCAGTATTTGCAATCCAAATTACATAGTGAGGAAGCAGGCTTTATCAAAGCAAAGTTATTTTTAATGGCCATAATTTAGTCCATGGACATAATTAGATTAGATACGTTCATACACAAGACCACCAGCATAGTGGCACTTAGGATGATAGAGATAGCTCTATCATTAAGTCTCTTGTAAATACACTGTCCGACTATGCCTCCTGCAATAGCAGTTGGGACAATAGCGAGCAAATATGACAGCGGATAAGTGCTGATATCTTGAGTGAGCAAGATATTTATGAGCTGCGTGCCTTGGGCAAAGAAGATTGTGGCAATAGAGTAGGCCACTGAAAGCTTGAGACTAAAGCCAAAGAGTAAGGTGTACAAGGCTACATTTAAAGGCCCGCCACCAATACTCAAGAATGATGAAACAAAACCTAACAAAAAGCCTATTATGAACATCATAAGCTTGGATTTTAGGTGCAAAGACTTAAATTTCTTGTAGCAAGTGAAGTATGTGATGAGAAAAACGACAATCACACACAAGGCAATAGACTGAATAGATTTTAAGTTGTTGCTGTCGATATAGTCAAAAAGATAGTAGAAGACCTCATTGCCCACAAAACCGCCCATAATAGACGATAGAGCAATGATCAAAAGAATGGGCTTATCAAACTTTTCAGCCTTGCCTCTCAGGCGCTTTAAAGATGAGTAGAGCGCCATGAAGAAAACTGCGTTAGCTGACAGAAAAGAAATGATGTTTAGCTCATCCTGATTAAGAAGATCAAAGGCAGGCTTAATAATAATGCCGCCACCAATGCCAGCGCTAGCGCCTAGCGTAGTGGCGACAAAAACTATTAAGGTATAAAAAGCTAAAAACATGTGAGACTCAACAAGAGTTAGTTCTTTTCATCCTTAGTGGTCTTTAAGCGTGTAGCTTCAGTAAACACGAGACCGGTATCGTAGTCACGTAAAGGTGGCTCGAGATTGCCATTGTCTCTTTGTCTAGTGTAGCCATCGTTTTCCCAACAAGGCTGTTTGTCTTTGCGCCATGGACGACAAGCCCATTGATAGCCTCTAAAGGAGTCACGTGTCTTGTTCATACGATCAAGCAGAATATCGTGAACCTTGTTTCTAGCTTCAGCGTAGCTTTCGTCATTGATGAGATTATTGACCTCATAAGGATCGTTCTTGAGATCGTAGAACTCATCTGTATCGCAAAGGTGAACTACTAATTTGTAATCCTCAGTAGTGACTGCACGCATCATCTGCAAGCCACCAAAGCCATCATGATCTTGCTCATAGCGAGTAAACTCAGTAAAGACAGCCTCATTGATAGCAAGATCAGGATCTTCAAATTGTTTGAGCATGGACTTGCCTTCCATGATCTTTGGTACTTCAAGACCAAAGTAATCCATGATGGTTGGGCAAATGTCGATATGCGATGCCACTCTCTTGCAAACGGCTCCTTTAGCGCCGCCCTTGACGATGAGTGGGATGTTAGCAATTTCTTTATAGCAAGCTGCATTCTTCATCTGCAGACGGTGGTTTCCTAGCATATCACCGTGATCTGAGGTAAAGATAACTAAAGCATCCTTATACTTCTTGTTGATAACCTCTAAGAGTTTGCCTACTTGATGGTCAACAAAGCTATTACAGCCTAAGAATAAGGCTAGGTTTCTAGACGGCTTGTTAAGCTCTGCTGCACTCTTGTGCAGGCCATCTTTAGCCCATAGTTGCTGCATAAGCGGCTTTTTAGATAAGTCATCCTCAAAATTTGGATTGTCTGGCCACTTAAAACCTTCATACATGGTGTTAAAAGGAGCAGGGCACAGACATGGGCCATGAGGCTCATCGTAAGAGACGACTAATAAGAAGTCCTCATCGACGTTTTGCTCTAAGAAAGACAAGGCTCGTTGAGTGCAGCGATAAGCATAGGTTTGCTTTTCATCAAAGCCCTCTTCAAAGGCGGTATCACATTTACGAGACTTAACTTTGTCCTCATCGGATAGCTCATCTAAGAAGCACTTCATGTCATACCAGTAGTCCTTCTCATAGCCATCAGGGCAGATACCATAGCCAAAGTAATCACCAGCATCTAAGTGCCACTTACCTATGTAGCCAGATTTGATGTGATTGTCCTGTAAGTATTGTCCGATGGTCTTAACATTTTGGCCTAATGGCAGATTATTAGTGGTAACGCCATTATTGTGCGGAGAAAGACCGGTAAATAAAGCAGAGCGAGCAGGGCCGCATACAGGCTGACAAGTGTAGGCGTTCTCATAACGAATACCATCACGAGCCAGGGCATCGAGATTTGGGGTTTTCATCTCCTTATTGCCGTAACAGCCGAGCATATCTGCTCTGGTGGTATCAGTCATGATGAAAATGACTTGTTTCTTTTCTTGATTAGACATTTTCTTTCTCCACCTTAGCTGTTGATTTGTGTTTTAGCATCACAACAAGTACTGCAGTAACGACAACGTAGATGCTAGTTATGATTAAGAAGCGAGTACCGTAATTTTCACCCTGGAAGACGATGCCGATCTTAGAGAACAGTACATATACATAGATAGTTGTAGTGACTAAGAAGGCAGATGCAGAGTTAGCCCATTTCCAAGGAGTTAGATCAACTACCTTAGCGTCATAGTCTTTATATGGAACTTCCATAGGCTTAATCTTGGAAGATACGTACATGATGATGCAGCAGCAGACAAAGAGGATGCCGTATACATGCAGATAGTGGATATCAATGTCGAGCACGAACTTATAGAGTGCATAGCAGATCATGAAGAATGCAATAGCGATCTTGGCACCAATTGGTGGTACAGACTTAGAGACGAAGCCTACAATCACTACCGCTAAGATTGGAATGTTGAAAAAGCCCATGATAGAACGCATGAAGACATACAGACCTTCAGGTGCCTTAGCGATATGTGGAGCAATTAAGATAGAGAAAACCACTAAGACAGTGCCAAATACCTTGCCAACACGAACTAACTTCTTATCGTCGATCTGAGGATTAACGATAGGCTTCCATAAGTTCAGGCAGAACATGGTAGATGCAGAATTAAGCGCACTATCGAAAGTAGAAAGTACAGCGCCAAGTAACACAGCACCAAAGAAGCCTACTAATGGCAGAGGAAGAACTTCGCGAACTAAGACTGCATAAGCCATATCTTGTTTGCCAATCTTGTCAGCAAATAAGGCGTAAGCAATGATGCCTGGAATTACTAAGATGAGTGGTACTAAGATCTTCACAAAGCCAGCATACAGAACACCCTTTTGACCCTCAGCTAAGTTTTTAGCAGCAAAGGTTCTTTGAACGATTTGCTGATTGGTTGCCCAATAGAAGGTGTTAACTAAGATAATACCAGTGAAGATAGTGGCAAAAGGAGTAGATGACTTCTCCGAGCCAATAGCATTCATCTTATCTGGATGGTTAACAATGAGGTGATCAAAACCAGCTAAGATACTGCCATCACCCAAGGTATACAGGCCAATGATTGGGATGAGTAAACCGCCTATCATTAAGCCTACACCATTAATAGTGTCGGATACAGCTACTGCCTTAAGACCGCCGAAGATTGCATACAAGCCGCCGATTACGCCTGAAAGGACAATTACGACTATAAGAGCATCATCTTCAGGGATATTTAAAAGCTCAGAGACGTTGAATAAGGAGTTCATGGCAATGCCACCTGCATAAAGCACGATAGGCAGCGTAACCAGAACTAATGAGAGCAAGAACAGACCAGTTACAATGTTGCGAGTCTGATTATCGTAGCGACGCTCTAAGAACTCAGGAACAGTAGTAAAGCCGCCCTTTAAGTAGCGTGGCAGTAGCAATAAAGCCAGAATGATCAGGGTAAAGCTTGAGGTTACCTCCCAAGACATGCAAGACAGTCCATCCTTGAAGCCGTTGCCATTAAGACCAATCAGCTGCTCTGCAGACAGATTAGTTAAGATTAAGGAACCGCAGATAACTACGCCTGATAAGCTACGACCAGCTAAGAAGTAGCCAGTATTAGTAGATAAGTTGTCTTTTCTAGTGATATACCAAGACACTAATCCAACGAGTGCAGTAAAGAAAATAAACGACCCTAAGGTCCATGCAAAGTGGCTCATAACAGATCCTCCTGAGCGTTTGTTCACTACTATTCTTTACTGATTGCTTGATTATGAGCATTGTCTAGAATGTCAAAAAACATGGACAATGTTGCTAGTGTTAACCATATGTGATGTGGGTCAAAGTTACATCTATGAGGAACTCTACTAAAAATGATCGATATTAGCGGGCATTTAAGAGACGTGAGACGTGATGTCGGTTTTTCCGATTTTGAGCGTGAACTTGTATTAAATTGTTGTGGCTACCAATTTTTCAACAAGAACAATTACTCACGTATTCGTCCTAATGGTAGATTTGATTATCTTCTTATATACCTCATATCTGGATCGGGTAGATTTCTCGTCGATGGTGAGATGAAAGAAGCAACCTCAGGAGATATCGTCATCTATAAGCCATATGAGCATCAACACTACGAGTTTTTTGAAGGCTCACAAGACTATTGGATCCACTTTACTGGTTCTCAGGCTTTAGACCACTTGCTTAGACACTTTGGTGACGATAAGTACTTTAACATCGGTACTCATCAAAACATTGCCTTCTACTTCAATAGTATTCGTGAGGAGTTACTGCTAAAAGGTAAGGACTTTGAAGAGGTCATCAATCTGCAGTTTAATATCTTGTTAAAACTTATCTCTCGCTATCGTATTGATGACAAGGCTCTCAACGAAAGACTCAACATCTTTAATCATCTCATTTTGACTTTGAATGATACTTATCATGATGATTGGGATGTAGATAAGATGGCAAGCCTGTGCAACCTTTCCAAAAGTCGCTTCTTGCATCTTTTTAAAGAGCAAAAGGGTGTCTCGGCTATGCAGTATTTAATTAAGCTGCGTATTGATAAGGCTAAAGAACTCATGATTCACAGCTCCATCAGTATTCAGGATGTGGCCAAACTCGTAGGCTATAGCGACCCCTTGTACTTCTCCCGTCTCTTTAAGAAATACAATGGTTGCTCACCTCGCCAATACATTAATGCCAATATCAACGATAGTTGCGAGCAGTGCCTCCTTACCAACCCCTCCTAACCGCAGAACAATCAACCTATCAAACTTGCCAGCATGTAAGATAGCTAGCGATCCACCCACTGCGCAGAGCAAGCAAGCAAGCAAGCAAGTAAGCGAGCATGTAAGTAAGCTCGCTTGATATCGCTCCAATCAACATAGCTAGCTCATAATCAATCAATCAATCAATCAATCAATCAATCATCGACGGCTAGGTTTTAATGTAAGAAATAGCTGCAGCATCTGCCTTAAATAGCATTGCTGTATCAAAAAGATAGTTCGGCATATGACAAATGAAGGTGATTTTGGCTTATAAGCAATGGAAATTAATAGGATCAGAAGATGCGCTTATGGTCTTATGGCCATGTAAATAAGTTGTAAAGACCATATTAAGTGCAGGTCATAGAAAAAAGTTTTGAGCGTGATTTGCTTCACAAAATGCGATGTATATGCTGGTTTTTGAGGGTTATTTAAGTAGAATTGTAGATCCGCGCTTAAAAAAGTTTTAAAAAAGTGTTGACCTAAGATTTTGGATCGCTAAAATACGTCATCACTGAAACGCACTAAGCGATTCG
>NZ_CABTML010000075.1:0-24350 GCF_902485895.1 uncultured Anaerobiospirillum sp.
ATTCTAAGCGTGCGGCCCTAGGCGCAATCCAAAATCGTATGGAAAGCACCATCCGCAATCAGAGCTCTATTGCTGAGAATGAGTCTGATGCTCGCTCTCGTATTCGCGATACTGATTTCGCATCTGAGACTGCTGCTTTAACTCAGAACCAGATTATCCAGCAGGCCTCTCAGACCATTCTGAGCCAGGCTAACCAGCGTCCAACTGTTGCTCTTAACCTCTTAGGCGGTTAATAGCTAGGATACAAATTTCGTAATCTCTCATATCTCTAAGGCCGCTTTTCTCTCCTTTTGCGGCCTTATTTAGAGAGATTATTCATCCGAGAGTCCATTTGTAAGCGCCATCACACGGTGTTGCTTACAAATACACTTTCACAGTTTACTTTGTAGAGCGTGCATCTTGATTACGCTGCCTACATTAATTTAGATATGAGATAACGATTATGGCCTTATACGTCAATACCAACGTAAGCTCCATTAATGCTCAGCGTAAGCTTGCTAACTCTACTTTAGCTCTCAACACTTCCTATCAGCGTTTGTCATCAGGTCTTCGCATCAATAGCTCCAAGGATGACGCTGCTGGTCTGCAGATCTCTGATCGCTTAACATCCCAGATAAATGGTTTAAATCAGGGAAATCGTAACGCAAACGACGGTATTGCCTTAGCTCAGACCATTGAAGGTGCTCTCGACGAGACCACCAATATGCTGCAGCGTATCCGCGTTCTCGCAGTACAAGCCGCAAACGGTACCAATACTGAAAAAGACCGTAAGGCACTTCAAGAAGAAGTCGATGCATTATGCTACGAAGTTTCACGTATTGGTTATAAGACCACCTTTGCTGGTGCTCATGTACTTATGAGTCTTGGTGCAAAAGATGGTCAGAAGGCAGCAGCAGGCAACCCACTTGATACTCTCAAGGATGCAAATGGCAACTATTTCTTCCAGGTAGGCGCTAATTCACAAGATACTATTAAGCTGCTCATGACTGCCGGCTTCCACATGAATGGTATTGCTAAGCTTGCTAACTTACAGACTAAAGATACAGCTGCTGAAGCTGCTAAAGCTGCTGGTATCCTTCTTTCAAATGCGGATACTCCATCCCTTGCTCGCTTCTTAGTTGATACGGCTTCAGTTGCACAGGTAACTTTAGCTAACATCGATAAGATGATTGAGGCTGTGGATTCTAAGCGTGCGGCCCTAGGCGCAATCCAAAATCGTATGGAAAGCACCATCCGCAACCAAAGCTCTATTGCTGAGAATGAGTCCGATGCTCGCAGCCGTATCCGTGATACCGACTTCGCATCTGAGACTGCTTCATTAACTCAGAACCAGATTATTCAGCAGGCTTCTCAGACTATTCTGAGCCAGGCTAACCAGCGTCCAACTGTTGCTTTAAGCCTGTTAGGCGGCTAAAATACCGATTAATAATCAAATACTCATATCGCTAAAGGCCGTCCTCGTGACGGCCTTTTTTATGGCCGGCATTTGCAAGAGCACTTGCGCGGGCGCTGTGTATTTTGCTTTTTGGGCAATGGCGGGCATAAAAAAATCCGCTGGGTGGGCCGAGCGGATTTTTTGTTTTTGTAAGCTGAGAACTTCGTTTGATTAGTTCATTGGGGTGATTTCACCGATGGAGCGGTCAGCAAAAACGCGCTTGCCGCGTACGATGGAACCAACATAGTTTTCGATGATGGCACGAGCTGCGTTGTTGTAATCGCCGGTCAGCTCGATGATGTACATGTTGTCTACCTCACCAATTACGATAGCGTAAGTATTAGTGGTTACGCATGAGGTGGTGTAGAAGCCCTTGCCCTGCTCTATCTTCTCAGTGCATGCATGAGCATTCATGTAGCTATCCATGTAACGGGATGCGTCCATACGTGAGGTCTTACGGGTATAGCGCATCTTGATGAAAGTACCCTTCATGGTAGTTTCGTTACGAACCTTCTGCTTTACTGCATTGCTGTAAGTAACTACATTGTTATCAATGCTGATCTTCCAGCCAAATGGAACAGCCGGAAAGTAAACAGGAACGATGTTGTTCATGTAGTCGTTCCAACGAGCAAGCGTTGCCTTGTCCGGCTCAACAGCCTGAGCACTAGATGAAACCACTACTCCGGCAATAGTCATCACAGCGATTAAACCAGCGCGTTTGAATGCTGAAAAAAACTTAGACTTAGCCATAAATTACTTTCCGTTAAAGGTTAAACATGGTCTTGAGCAAGATTGTGTAAACGGAATCCACACAAGGTTTAGCACAGACGTTAAATTGTTGTGTACATCCTACCAAAGAATCAGCCACATGCTCATAATCTTATTATGATTAACTAAGCTTTATCACAAAGCTTAATGTTATTTGGGCTTTTATCTATTCTTGGTCGCCTTAAATGATCACAATATGTGCAGCGTCATATTGATGCTCAAGCTGTTGCGTTGAGAGTAGCATCATAAAGACTTAGTGGCGTTAGTGATCTTGCGATCTTTTGATCTTGGGATCTTGGGATCTTGGGATCTTGGGATCTTGGGATCTTGGGATCTTTCTAAGCGCCTGGCTGCATCTCAGGGGCGATCTCAAATTGTTCTGGATGCTCTATGTAAGATACTAGCAAGTGCTGTGCCTCATAGACACTTTGACAGCGAGCAAAGACTCTAAAGAAGCTATTGAGCTCTGGTCTAAACTTGCGAGCATAGCCTAAGAACTGCTTCATTCTATCCATTACGGATTTATCTGCATAACCTAAAGCGACCATTTCTAGAGCAAACTCCCAAACTACGTTAAGGAGCTCTGAAATGGTGCAAGGCTCAGCATGGCTCTTGAGCACTTGGGCAATATTGACGATACCTAAGGCCGCACGTCCAATCATTTGACGATCGGTATTAGTCAGAGCTGCGCAGTCCTTAGAGCTCTTCATATCCACGATATCACCGTTAGCTACTACCGGAATGCCATTAGTAAGGCTCATGATCCCGCCTACTGCAGCATGATTAATAGCTTCAGCACGGTAGAGGTCTTTACGGGTACGAGCATGAATGATTAACTCATTGACACCATCTACAGCCATAGCCTTGATAATAGTCGGTAACTCGTCAGATGAGGCAAAGCCAGTTCTAAACTTAATTGACAGGTGAATAGCAGGATCAAGGGCTTCACGTACAGTGCTTACGATACGGTTTAAGAGCTCTGGCTCCTTTAAGAGCATCGACCCACCGTGATGCACAAAGCGAGAAGGGCAACCAAAGTTTAGATCAATTGCATTAGCACCTAAGGCCACAGCACGTTTAGCAGTAATGGCAAGTGACTCAGGTACGTCGCCTAAAAGCTGCACACGGCATGGACAGCCAGAGTCAGTAACTGCACCCTGCTTTAACTCAGGTACATAGCGAATTAAAGTCTTATTTGGAATTGGCTCATCAGTAACGCGGATAAACTCGGAGGTACAGGCATCATAGGCTCCATGACGAGTCAAAACCTTGCGCATTGGTGGATCGGTTACACCTTCCATTGGAGCAAGATAAACTTTACTAATCGCAAGAGCCACTGTCTGTTCCTCCGTGCAGCAAACTTAGAGCTGCATCCTGTCGTAATAGCTTATAGCGGCATATTACTTCTGCTAGGCGACTATCTTGTCTGTCGCTTTGGCATTCCATAGAGGGCCTTAATGAAGTTATGTATGTCGCTAAAATGTTTTTTGGCCTAAAAGATCCTGTTAGTTTGGGTTTGGATCTTGTAGATATCTTCCTTGTAGAAGATGGTGTGCCCAAAATCTGAACGCTGCATTTTACCCCAAAAACGTGACATAGCTACGGTTTTTCGTACTTTTGAGTTATTAACTCATTTTGTTAGACCCATTTGATTGAGATCTTATTGCGTTTTTTGACCCATATTCAATTTGCATAGATACAATGGTGGTAAGATCTTTATTTCATATTGTCTGATGTTCACGGCTATCTTGATAGGCGTTTATGCATGATGATCGCTTTTTGCGATGGTGTAACGCTGATTCTTTGTTTGTGAGATATCGGCTTTATGTGAACTTAAGGTGCTTAAGTTAGCACAGTGTTTTTATTAACAACGCTGCGATTAGAGGTCGCAAGCTAAGGGGTAACTTGTGAAAATAGCAACTCATGACGGTAGCTTTCATGCCGACGAGACATTGGCTTGTGCCATCATCTCTTTCATTCATGAAGACTGCAAGATAATTCGTTCACGCGATCCCCTGTTGCTTGAGACTGCCGACATCATTATTGATGTCTCTGGCTTGAATGACGAAAAGCACTTTGATCACCACTCTAATGAGTTTAATCTCACCCGTAGCAATGGCATCAACTACGCTACTGCAGGTTTAATGTGGGATAAGTTTGGCTCTGAGTACTTAAATAAGATCGCTAACAAGTTCTTAAATGACAAGAAGCGCTCTGAGCTTACTGATGAGATCTTAGCTGCAGCAAAAGATCGTATTGACCGTGAGATCATGTACGCTGTTGACCTTAACGATAATGGTCAGCTCAATAGCTACTTACATGACACTGTGAAGGTTGAAAACGAAGGTGAGCAGCGTGTGATGGATGAGCTCAATGAGTTCTATCGCTTCTCTCCAGACATTGCCTACTTAGTAGCAATGCAAAATATTCCTGATATCTCCGCTCAAGACCAAGACAAAAACTTCATGACCACTGTTGAGGTTCTGCGCACCCTGCTCATTAACGCCTCTATCAATGCCTTAAACACTGAGATCGGCATTGCCAAGGTCTTTGCTGTCTATGATGGTGGTGAGCTCTTAATCATGCATGAGAAGTTACCTTGGAGCCAGGCTGTTCTGTCTGACTTTGAGCGTTTTGCTAACTGCAAGCTCGCTATATATCCAGATCGCAAGCGCGGCTGGCGTGTACAGTCGCTGCCTTACTCTAAGGCTGAGCGCTTTAAGAACAAGCTTACTGCTCCGGTTGCATGGCGTGGCTTAGATGATGAAGAGTTAGATGCAGTAACTGGCCTTAAGGGCACTATCTTTATCCACCGTGCAGGCTTCACTGGCGGTGCTATGGAGTTTGAGACCAATTTAGAACTTGCTCGCATGTGGCTCAAAGACGGCGTCAGCAACGAATAAGCAATCCTTACCATTATCTCAAGCTTAGTGGCACCCTAGCCTAAGCGAACTTAAAGACCTCCCTTGTGGAGGTCTTTTGCTATGGTGCTATACATTGTTGTGCTGCTAAATATCGAGCTTCTGCCTAAACCCTGTTTTCTCTTGGTAGCTTCAGGGTAAAGTGCTCACTTTGCTCGTGGCTCAGCTAGTCCTTATGCTTGTATTGTTCCATTACGAAAGAATATGGCCACTTATACCCTTTGTCCTCATGTGCTCTTCTAACTGTGCTGAGGTGGGCTGCCTGCATCTTTAGAGTAGCTTGATGCGTCATTGGCAATTATGCTGCTAGTTATGCTGCTGCAATTAATGCTCTTTGCCAGACTAGGCATTATTAGCGTTACGTTTTGCTAAGCTTTTCTTGCAGTACTTTTAGATAGCCTAATAAGCAAAAAGCCCGCTAAGTGGGGGCTTAGGGGCTTTTGTGAGCTTTTTGATGCGGCTAAGCAGCTGCGAGAGCTTGTCTTGAATAACTTGCTTGGCTTGATTACTTTGCTTGCTTAGCGTGCTTAACTTATTTCTTTGGAGCGAGTGGGCCAAAGGTGATTTGAGCAACACCCTGTGAGGCTACGCCGCGTACAAAGGAGACTTCAGCGTCTGGCTGGCCATTTTGCTGACCTTGGATGTGCTTGAAGGTGCGGTACTTAACTGGCAGATTTAAGGCACCTGGGCCGCCGGAGACTAAGTCGCCTGACTCAAACTCACCAAAAATATAGAAGATGTCGTTAGAGCTCTCAAGCTCAATATTGGCACGTGAACCTGCAGGGAAGTTATACCAACCTTCTACCATCCAGGTCTTACCATCGTAGTCTAAGTAAGATAAGGCTACTGAAATTGGCACGTCAGCCACGTTCTTGCACTCAAGCACCAAAGCATTAGCACTGCTTATAGCGCCCATACCTAAAGCCATAGCTAAGGTTGCAACTGTCTTTCGTAACACTGTCCATCCTCCGTGCGCGAACGTAATTCCAATCGTCAGTATTGAGTATAGTACCTGTTTAAGCAACTAATAGCAAAGCACAAGAGCGATGCTTAAGTTTCCTAACTTGCACTAACTGTGCGGATTGTACCTTAAGTACTCATGAGTTTGTAGCTTGCACAGCATTTGTTTACATCTTTGTAGCAAAACTAAGCTCATGTGGGGCTTATTTACCACTTCGATGTGTTGTGCCTTGTGCTTAGCTGCTGTTGCAGCCAAGTAATGAGTTTTTCTCTATCTTTGACTGCTTGGGCATCACCTCTACCAGGCCCTTTCCTCTACGAAGCTCTCTCCTCTACCAAACTTTTCGAGCTTTTTGCAATGCTATGCATTGCTTGGCTGCTAAGAGCCTGACCTTGTACCTATGACCATGTACCTTTAAGCATTTGCCTGTTGGACTTTGGCATGGGCCCTTATGCGTTGGCCTTGCCGTGGCCTTGTCCTAGCCTTGTGCATTAGCCTTGGACTATTGTCTTGGGCGCATGGCTTGTGGCTTTGAGATTTTTGCTGGTAGAGTGTGCTTGAGAGCAATTAACAGACTAAGGGGTAAAGGATGAGTCCTTGCCCTCGCCGCCTTTTTTGACTTCCCCACGCTCTGGCAGATCGTCAAAGTTATCGTTAAAGATGGAGTCATCGTCATCTTTAGCATTGTAAGCATATGGATTTGGCTTGACCTCATTATCCTTACGCTCATTATTGCTCTTGGCTTGATTGTCACTAGCGTTTGAGTCCTGTGGCTCGTTAAATGATGATGGCTCATTGTTTTTAGAGCTCTCGTCATTTGCATTAGGCCACATACCATTATCATTACGCTGCTCATTGGAGTTTGGCCACTGAGATTGGTTTTGATATGGATTGTTGTGCTGCTGATGCATCATGTTCATTCTGATGTTATCAGCATTGCGCTTAAAGATGCGGCGTAAGTTTTCCTCACGCTCAAAACGACCAGCCTCATCAAGATCTTCATAGGCTGGTCCATGGTCAATAGTATTGTCCTCACGCACACGGCTTTGGGACTCATAAAATTGACGCAACGGATTACGTGCTGACAGCGCAAACTTTGGATCAGCAATGCACATCTCAATGACCTTTCTTAGCTGTACTAAGAAAGATACGGTATAGCAAATCGGAATACCGGCTAGCATGATGTAAGAGAATGAGATATTAAAGAAGAACTGCGAGAGCATTAAGAAGGCAGCTAAGGTAGCGCCATAAGAGCTTAAACGCAGTGCGGTGGCATAGCTTACCTTGGTCTTCACAAAGATGGAACCAATGGCCTTAGTAGCAGCGCCGGCAATGAGCACAATAAAGGCAAGCATGGAGAACATCCATAAGGTCACCATGAGCCATACGGTGTAGTATGAGGAGTTGAAGGCCTGCTCTAAGGCACGAGCCATCTCCAGCGGCTCAAATTGCGAGCCAGCATTGCCATATACTGAAGTCCATGGCACAGTTACAGTACCATCATGGGTATTAAGGATGGCTGCATGTGAGGTGATGGTAATTGGCACCGACTCATTGAGTCCATCAATAGGACCATTTTCTAAGTTATAGGCCAAAATAGCCTGGCCTTTGGAGTTATAAATTACCTTTGCTGCAGCATCATCAGGATTAGTTGGAGAGAGCACGCCATTAGTATCAATATAGCTAGGTGGAATCTTACCTACTACAGTAGAGAGCTCATAACTTTGTAAAGTAGCTAAGGCTGCTTTAACCTGATAAGTAGCAGGCAGTGCAATAGCAGCGCAGAGCAAGAACAGATAGGTAATACCCACTCCTGCCATTTCTGACATTACTTCAAAATAAAAGCGTCGTGACACGATCGCCTTAAACGGGTAAGAGAGGTATTTAAGAGTTTTATCAAATTGCATAGATAGCTTATCAATCCGCCAAGTTAGAAATACGGCCTATTATAGCAAGTATACATGCCACTCTCTTGATAGATACTTTCGCTATCCATTAACAGAGCAAACCTCACACTTTCTAGGGCACTCTCAAGCGCCCGCCCATGGCTTATAGGCACCATCAAAAACCACCGCCTAACCATGAGCTCATGTGCACCATCAAAACCACCGCCCGCACCAGATTAAATAAGCAGCTCATCAGTTTTGAGCTCCATCCCCTGCTTTATCGAGCACCTTAAGAAAGTCCAGGCCATGCCCCTCGCTACTGACAGCAACGCCAAAGCGCCTCCTTGCTTGCTAGATAGCTCTTTTATTATTTAGCTTATAAGTTTGGTAAGTTGATACTTTTAGGCTTACAACAAAGCAAGATGCCTGCTGTATCAATCTCAAGTTTATTTTGTATAGTTTGGTTGCAAGACAATAAGTTCACGTTTGTCTATTAGCTATGGTCAATTCAATATTAAGGAGCTGCTATGTATGGACAATACAATGTTCTAACTGAGATCAACTCATCTCATAAAGAGGCTTTGCATTCTAGTCTGATAGCATCTTTACTCAAAGAGCATGAGATACTTTGTGCCTTTATAAAGCTTTTATCTGACTATATTAATATAAACAGTGATGAACTAATTGATGGTGCTGTGGACACTGAATTTGTTTGTTCTGAGTCTAAAAGAATAGATATTTTAGTACGTCTTAAGTTTAAGCCTAGTGGCTCAGAAGTACCTTACTATCGCGTACTCATTATAGAAAACAAGATTTATGCTCGTGATCAGCCACAGCAATTAGACAACTATTTTGCTGCACTCAAGCACTTAGGATATACAAGCAAGGAGATTGTGCTAATTTATTTAACCCGTGAAGGACTTAAGCCATCAGAATACAGCATCTGTGCAGATACTGAAGAAAATGCCTCATTAATAAAGCTATCTTACCAAGAAGACATTATGACGCTGCTTGAGGACTCGCTTGCTTTAGAAACAGTCCAACAAAACTTTAGACTAAAAAGCACTATTCAAAGCTATAAAGAGCTATTAGTTGAGCACTTATTTGCAGACGGTGTTACAAGATCCCCAGAGCTAGTATGGCAATTTGTGAATGAGCTTAAAACTAAAGTTCTATCTTTACTACAACAACGCTATGCTGTCCCTGATGAAGGTTTAGACAAAAACTACAGTACCTGCACTGAACAAGAGTTTCTAGCTAATTTCCCAAAATCACCACTGCGCTTTGGCTTTAATATCCCTTTAAGGACGTGTTCCTTAAATAATAAGGATGCGACCATATATTTTTGTATCGAGATAGAGTACTACATCTGTTATGGTTTATCCCTCAAAGTAGATGGCTCTTTTTACCATTGCGATTACAAAGAGAATCACCAGCTATTAAAAGACCTTGGTCGTTTAATTACTCAACTCTTTAAAGAGGGATTTGAAAACCACTACGAATGGCTAGGCTGGAAATACTTTAACCTCAAGCAATCTAAAGACAAGTATGGGCCTAACCTCAGAGTACTTGACGAAGAGAGCAGAGCCACTCTACAAGATGATGCTAAAAGGCAAGCGCTTATTGATTCCATGGTTGATGATATTAATAGCCATATGTGCGACCTTGAACCAAGGCTACTAGAGCTAAATAGCTTAAGGTCATCTACCTAGTGTTCCTGTACTCACGTACTCAGAGCTTTTATAAGTAATAAGGCTTCTATTGCTGACATCTGCATTAGTCGTTGCTAAAGTCTTGCCCTGATGGCGCTTTATTGTAGCTTATGCCGCTTGTGATGCTAAGCTAGCTGAGCTTTCTGAGCTTTATGAACCTTAAGCGCCTTAGTTCCTTTAATATCCTTTTGCGCAGTAATGGCTTATATGGCTATGCCTTGAGTCAAGAGAAGTGACTTCGTAGTATTTGATGGCTTGTTATATCTGTGAAATGCGTGAGGTGGTTTTTTTTAGGCAGGAATCTTTTGGGTGGCACTAGTGGCACTAGACGCAAAAAAGCCCCTCATTGCCCAAGCTTACTCTATGAGTTTGCCTGTGGATCCCAATTCAATGAGGAGCTTTGGATATAGCATGTTCTTTAGGCCAGTGCGCTTGTCGTCGCTTGTTTGCTCAAGTAGCTTATTTGCTCAAGTAGCTTAACTTGTTTGACTGGCCATTATGCTCTGCTCTTAAGCTTGATGATCCCAAGTTCTATCGTGCTTGCGATCTTAAGCTTAGTTGAGCGTATCTTGGTACTTGTAATTAGTTGCTCCTTAGGCTGCAGGTAGCTCTTCTACCTCGATGAGCTTAGAGACATTCTTCATAGTATTGCTAGCAAACTTTGGATCAATAGCCTCAACACTATCTATCTCATCATCCTCAAAACCATTAAGCTCTTGTTTTGAAGCATGGGCATAGCTCTCAATGTAGCTGTCGTCATCATCATCCTCTTCATCATCTGATGCGCTATAGGCAAATGCATTTACATAGGCCATAGCTTTATTAGTATCAGAGTTGTCATGATAGGCCAGTACCTGCTCATTAAAGCTCTCCTTTGGAGAACCATCCTCGAGTGCGGCCATAAATGCAGGAGCATAATCAAGCTGACCTACATAGATTTTGCGACTACCGCTAACCAAGGTTGGCATGGCACCACCAATGGAGTTGGCGATATTGCCGCAGTGCGAGCACTTAGCAATAGTTGGTAGCTCTCTATCATCACTTGCTGCAGGTACTTGTGGTGCAGGATTTACTTCAGGTAAAGGCTCTGGTTTTGGCAGCGGTTGAGGCAGTGGCTGTGGCTGTGGCTTTGGCAGTACGGTTAGAGTACCTGGCTTAAAGGCCACCTCATAATTGTGGCTATTGGACTTACCAATAATGCTGCCATCTACCCCAATCTCTAAACTAATGCCTAAATCATCTAACTTGTCACCCGTGACTAAGCCATGCGCAAGTAAGTCATCTAAGTTAGTAATAGTATCTTTGCCTAAGCTTAAGTTTGGCTTGTGATCATGGGCAATTACTTGATCAGCTACATCTACTTGCACCTGCTTTTTGTTGATATTGACGGTTAAGTTGCCGCCTAAAGAATCCACGCGCTGATTGCGATCATGAATAGCACCGCTGCCACCTGCTCCTTTATCCCAAGTCTCATCGGCATACTTGTATGAATAGTAAAAGTCATGGCCAAGCTCTTGATTCTCTTTACGAGTTACTACCGCAAAGTCGTAATAACCTGCATCCTTTTGCGCATAGTCGCGAATGTCGGTCTTAGTGAGCAGACTATCGATATCAAAGCCTTCGTTGTTCACTAAATCACGATAGTCATGTACCTTACCATCATAGGTAAAGTTAAAATCCGCCACATAAAATGGCTTTAAAAAGCCCTTGATACCTAAAGCATAGTCATCCTTACCTTGAGTACCGGAGCTTACAAAGATGCTATTAAGCTCATCTTGACTCATGCCATTAGCTAAAGCCTCAGCTGCAGCCTCAGAGTAAGTAGTGGCAATGTTCACCTTAGCATCATTTTTACTTACGGCATCTAAGCTTGCAGCGCCATCCTTAGGCTTAAGGGCTACGACTATACCCTCTTTAGCTACATTGCCTGCTACGCTACCTGCTAGCACACCTGCTGAGGCAATCTTGCCTGCCTTTAAGTCATTAGCAAGCTTGCTTGCGCTCTTATCCTCAAGGCTAACCATGACATTTTTAAGCTTAGTATTGCCATCAAGCTTGCCGGCAACACCACCTAAATTACTCTGTGCTCCTAAGCTAACGGCTCTACGACCATCCTTAATCTCAAACTTGTTGACCTCCACATTTTCAAGCTTGGTGTTATGCATGGTGCCGGCAATCGCGCCCACATTTACATCCTTACCTTTAGCTCCCCCATCGAGTGTAAATATAGCCTCATGCACCTTCAAATTCTTAACCGTAGCTCCATCAGTTGCGGCAAAGAGACCATAGTTGCCACTATTATCAATAGTGCCTGAATATGTGATGCTGTTAAAGGCTCCATCTAAGGTACCCTTGAAGGCCTCATTAGTATCCTTGCCAATGGGTGCGTGATCTTTTAGCTCAATATCTCCCACTAACCAGTAGTTACCACTCATGTCATTTTTAATATTGACTAATTGATCGGCACCATAAATACCCACTTGCTTAGAATGATCGATAAAGCTTCCTTGCTTATGTGATCCATTTACATTGAGGTCACTTTCCTTAGCGGCCTTAAGTCCGTTTTTCGCAAGCAAATCACGATAAGTCATGCCTTGATTAGTCTTAAGCTTAGCATCGAGATTGCCGCCAATATCGATACGATCAATCGAGCTATTGAGCTGAATATTGGTCTTATCCTCAGCAGCATCAAAGACCTCATGCGCCGCACCAATAATGATATGACCACCATTAATGCGTATATCATTACTCTCGATGGAACGCATTAAGGTAATCTTACCCATGCCTCTACCTTGAGGCATGATCTCAGGTGGCAGTGGCAGGCCATTACCATCCTTAAAACGATTCATCAGCTCTTGAGATGGCTTAGAGGTGCCTAAATAAACCGACTTAAAGTTCTCAATCGATCCTGTTCTACCTACGCTAATGCCATTTGGATTAATGAGGTATAAGTTCGAGCCATGGCTATCATCTACTATATGGCCATCAATATGAGACGCACCTGGTCCTTTGACCACATTTAAAAATGAGGCCACCTTACCTGGAGTTGGCTTAAAGTGCACCGCATTGCCAGCACCCACATTAAACGAGTTCCAAATCAAGAGCGCGTTATTCTTATTCGTTGATACAGTCATCACCGTGCCTAAACCATTAGCCTGCTGTGATATTGAGGCATTGTAGGCCTTGTTAATATCCGGCATGGCACCAGCTGCCAGAGCTGCATTGCTATAGCCCCAAGCTGCGCCACAAAACATCATGGCAGCAAGCGAAAGCTTACTTATCCTCATACGCTCTTTAAGCATTGCACTCTTAGCACCACGGCCACAAATAGGAGCTGCGCCACCCTCGCCCTTAGCATCATCAGGAAAGTAAGCCTCAGCCTCATCAGAAACATCAGCAGCATTAACCGCAGCCTTAGCATCTGCTGCATTAGCCTCAGCATCACAATTATCAGCAGCGTTAGCTTCAGTATCAGCATTATAAGCAGCGTTAGCCTCAGTAGTAGCGTTAGTATCACCATTATCAGCAGCTGCAGCTAGCGCATCCACACGCCCCTGCTCCTTAAAGTGCGCTGCGCCATCGCCCGCACCTTCAGCACCATTACAAGCATTAACCGCATCAGCAGCCATGCTATGAGCACATTGGGCATGACTATGAGTATGCTGAGCAACAATAGCCTCAGCACTATCCTCATTAACCACCACAGCAGCCTCATTATGAAAGCTAAGTCCTATGGCACCGTCATTTGCTACACCAAGCTTACTAACGCAGCCACTTCCTAACTGAGCGGCCATCAGCTCATGTTCATCAGCACCTTGAATAACACGAACAGCCTTGCCAAGCTTAGAGTCAACTGCAGCCACATCGCCGCGATCAGCGGCATCAGCAGCGGCGGCAACTACAGCGGCGGCGGCAACTACAGTCGCAGCGCCCGCACCACCTGCACAATCCGCCGCTCCCGCAGCCATGGAAGCCCCCGTAGTCATAGCAGCACCAAACTCACAAGAGTGTGCGCCCTGAGCTACATCAGAGTGCAACTTAAGAGTACCTTGCGCATCGGACTCATATGCTGCAGTTACAGCAATACGCTGAGCCTTACTTGCAAGTAAGCTGCTCTCAGAAAGCCTATGATGATGCGAGACCGGCGCACTCATTGAGCCTATAGCCTCTGTATCCCATGCCTGAAGTGGATTTTGGTGTAGTTCTGACATATACCATGTCCTATATCAGCAGCTACACTCATATACGCATCTTTAACCTTGAACATGATATGTGTATGAGTACACATACGTACTTAGCGCCTAGCGTAGCTGTACTTAATGTATTTAATGATTAACAAAAAGTGACAGTTATTACTCATCCTCACAGCTGTTATAAGAAGCTGCCGCCCTGAATAGTAGAGCGGCAGTTTTGTTATAACGTGAAGCTCATTACAACTGTTTTCATGAGCTAGACTACGCTTATTTCTGAACAACAAAAGAGGCCCGCAAGAGCGATTTTGTCTCATTCAAAAAACCATAAAAACCAAATAAATAAGCCCACCATCACCACCAAATCCTCATCTCCAGATCTCATAAAATCACACCACCACAGCAAAGCGCACTCACTCTTAGCTCCCAGAGTGTGAGGGCGATCACCAAATTATATTTGTGAAGCACTTCACAAAATGAGGCCGCTAAGCCCCAAACCCAGCAAGTACCATCAAATCAGCATAGCGACATATCGCGACCATCCCCGGCCAATCTCTAAAGACATAATGCCCGTTGCTGCCACTACACTACCAGCGCACCTCATCCCTTGCGCCACATTCAATACCATCCTTTTGAGCTCAACGCACGCTTGCCACGCTTGCCACGCCAGCTTTGATTGCCAAGCCTTAAGCTATGGCCACGATAATGTTTGCCCAGGCATTTAGGTATTGCCACACCCACAGGTATTTCAACACTAATGTATGACCAGGCTTTCAGGTATTGCCACCATTAAGGTATGGCCAGGCATTTATGAATCGCTACGCATTCAGGTATTGCCGCCATTAAGGTTGGCCAAGCTTTAAGTTATGGCCACTATTCCAGTTATTTCACCATTGTGGTATGGCTACGCTTTCAGGTATTGACGCGCCTCTTGGTATTGTCAGCATAAAGATATTGCCAAACTTAAGGTGTGGCCAAGCTTTAAGTTATGGCAACGCCTGCAGGTATTGCAAACCCACATTTACTGTCACCATTAAGGTTGGCTACGCCTTCAGGTTTTGCCGCGCCTCCTGGTATTGTCAGCATAAAGATATTGCCAAACTTAAGGTGTGGCCAAGCTTTAAGTTATGGCCACTACTCCTGGTACTGTCACCATTGAGGTATGGCACGCCTTCAGGTATTGCCATACCCAAAGGTATTGTCACCATTAAGGTATGGAAGTGCATTCAGGTATTGCCAAGCATTCAGGTATTGCCATCATAGAGATATTGCCAAGTCTCAAGGAATGGCTTCTCCTACAAAGTTTGTCGCGCATGCTGCCTAGCAAACATAGCCGTATCAGCCTAGACAGTCACTGACGGCCACAAACGTGCTTAAGCTAATCCATGCATGCAAGTGAATAGAAGGATGCAAGCTTAGCAAGTAGCCCAAACAGCGCACTGCTAAAGCTAGCATCACTATTTGCTGCTTTGTTTATAGGCTAGCTAAACTTGTGAACTAACAGGAGTTAGCAATTGTTTAAGTTATGAGATAGCTATGGTTGTAATCTAATCTATGGCCTGTGCAAGCTTTGTAGGCCACCTCTTGAGTACATATAAGCCGGATAAATTAGCGCTTGATGGTTTGCATTACTTGTATACTAATGACATGATCTAATTTGATCGTTCTTAATCTTGCCGGTTTTTAGCTATGTCCAAACCACATCGTACTCTCACCACCTTAGCCTCATGCTTGCTCTTGAGCGCTACTTTATCCGCTTGCTCATCTTCAAATGACAGTGCTTCTAAGGCTACTGCCACTGAGCACGTGGCAGCACAGGCTAAAGCAAATAACCCTGTAAATGCTTCTCAACCTGTAAAAGCACCTCAAGTAGCTGCAGCTACACCTCACTCCCGACACTCTGACTTTGCAAGCTATGAGCTTGCTTATAAAGAGGCTCAAGCACAAGGCTATGAGCTTGATTCCCACTTTACCCCTTATCGTGGCTCTACAAGCCGAATCTATGGCACTACCTCAGCTGGTTGTATTGCTAATGCCGCTGAGTTTTCAGATAAAGATCAAGACTATCAAGTACAACGTCGCGGCCCACGTAACTTTGCTCACCCGCTTATGGTGCAATACCTAAACGATTTAAGTGAACGAAGCTCAAAACTTGGTCTGCCACCTTTATTAATTGGTGATTTGTCCTTACGCTATGGTGGTACTTATGGTCTTAGGTCAGCTCATGCCTCCCACAACACCGGTATTGATGTCGACTTACCTTTTGACTTTGCTCTGCCACGTAAGAGTGAACAAGAGCTAATTAATCCTGAGGATGTCTATATCGTCAAAGGTCATCAGATTCAGAGTACCTTCACTAAATCCATTGAGCTGTATATTAAAGCAGCCGCCTCTGACCCACGTGTCGATCGCATCTTTGTCGCCCCAATGATTAAAAAGCACATGTGCCGTGTCTACGAGCAAAAACCCAACAATGGCTTTTTAACTAAGCTGCGTCCTTGGTTTGGTCATCAGGCTCATATGCATGTGCGCCTCAAGTGCCCATCAGATAGCCCAAATTGTGTTACTCAAGCTCCTATACCTGCAGGCACTGGCTGTGGCTATGAGGTCGACTCCTGGCTCAATCCGCCACCACCAAGCGCCACTAAAAAGACTACTGTGCGCAAGGAGCGCCCACAGCCACCAGCTCAGTGTAAGCTCGTACAAGCTGGCATTACTGACATTCCTGATGCCTAAGCTAAAGCCTCATAGCTATAGCCAATAGCCCGAAGTATAAAGCCTAATGCCAGACATAGAACGCTGGCACCTTAAGCTTAAGCTAGAGGCTAGAGGCTTATGCTTCACCTCCACTATAAATATGAAGCATAAGGCTTGAGGCTAGATTCTTATGCTCTCTTCTCCACTCTAAATATAAGCATCGAGCTTGAGGCTAGAGTCTAGAGGCTTATGCTTCACCTCCACAGTAAATATGAAGCATAAGGCTTGAGGCTAGAAGCTTATGCTTTCACCTCCACTGTAAATATGAAGCATAAGGCTTGTGGCTAGATGCTTATGCTTCACCTCCACTGTAAATATGAAGCATAAAGCCTGAGGCTAGAGACTTATACATTTATCGGCACTACAAATTTGAAGCATAAGGCTTGAGGCTAGAGCCGTGTGCATTCATCGCTGCTATAAACAAAGTGGTTGGTATCTCGTGATGCGGCAAAGTTGTGTAATAACGCAATTAGCACCTTGCCAAAGCCACGATCTTTTTTGCAGGTGCGACAGCCTAGCAAAGAGATCATGGCAATTAATCTAATCAGCTACTGAAAACCTCTTTATTAGGCAGCAATTAGCTAAAGCAAAACGGCAGTACTATGGTGGCGATGCGTGAATTCGTATGGAGATCTCAGTGCTTATCAAGGCGATAGACAAGGATGGCAGCAAGGACGGCCTATAGCTGCGATCTTGTTTTTAAACCAAGGGCACATGGGATGAGGGATCGTGACAGTTAGATTAGGAGCTCCAAGATCATGGCATCAGAGTCTTGGGCAATGAGATAGCTCATTTGACGATCTTTTTTAAAGATCTCAGTACTTATCAGGCAATGTATTTGGCACATGGCACAGACTGCATCTAGCCACGATCTTATATAGGCAGTACAAATAGCACAGCTATGATCTTATGTTGTACCAACAGCAATCTATATAGCTAAGCTGCGATCTTATATCTTTGCAATCAGTGCCATGAGCTCAGAGCACAGTGTTTATCGAGACTATATATTTTTCTCATGGTACAGACTGCATCTAGCCGCGATCTTATATAGGCAGTACAGACAGCACAGCCGTGATCTTATGTCGTTGCAATGCCAATCTATATAGCAAAGCTGTGATCTTATAAAGTAGCTAATAACAATCTATATAGATGGAACACCGCGTTTGGTTCTAATACGGCATGAGCACAGTAGCAACCAAGTAACTAGCTACAAGATCATGGCCGCAAGATCATAGCAGCTGGCTCAAAACGACAAGATCACAGCGCTTAGTGCGTGCCTTATATTGAGATCACAGAGCCATGTGGGCGCTAGATTTGGGCTGAGTAAAGCCATGGGATCACAGCGATTAGTGCGCAGCTTTTAGAAAGATCTCAGAGCCTATATGTGGCTAGATTTAGGCTAATGGCAAATGCGGCAAGGAGCGGCGATCTTATTTTAGGGCGTGCAGGCGTCACTTTTGGGTCGTGATTTTTAGGTCAACAGCGGCAAGATCACGGCAAGAAGATCATGCGGCAAGGGGCAAACTGTCTAGCATCATAGTGGCCCGACCAAAGCGGCAAGATCATGGCTCGGGATAAAAGCCGTATGTTCATGGCGGCTAAGGCAAGGTGAATTTAAGATCTCAAAGCTTGTCGAGCTGATGTATTGGGGCGGGAGGCAAAAGCGGCAACGAGCGGCGATCTCTTCTAAGAGCATGTGAGGGTGAACTGCAGGATCATGGCTGTTGGTCAAAACGGCAAGATCTCCGAGGCAGTGAACTAACTGGCAACAAGATCATGGGCAAAAACTTAAGTAATTGGCGGCAAGATCTCCGAGGCAAAGACTAGCTTATTTGAAGATCTCATTTGAAGTTCTCAACAGCTCTTGAGCAGTACCTTTGAAAGCGGCAATACTTAATTCTATGCAGCATAGACTCTCAGTCATATTGTTGTGCATGACTCTGTGAGCTCATGGTTATATGCGGCAATACTTTAGCTTAGATGCGATCTTCGTAGGTATGTTCTGCTGTTAGGCCTGGTGCTAATTCTGATGCTGATGCTGATGCTGATGCTGATGCTGATGCTGATGAGAGTGTGCTCACCTAGCATAGATTTGCGCTCTCATGGCCAAGGCTTATGCTTCTCTTACTTACATGCCTGCTCAATAAAATGCGGCCAAACTGCATCGGAGGCAAAGAAGGCAAATGTGGCAATCCTAGAGCCTTAGTGGTGGCTTATTGCTGCGTCGTGTACGTATTTCTTGTGCTGCGTTTAGATGATAAGTTTGGAAAGGCTATTGACTCAAAGTCTTAGAAGGCATGAGCTGGTCTTTTAGAGCCTTTAAAACTGTCAATGACGCGCTTTCAGGCTTTTGCGGCCCTTTGAGGGGCAATGTCTTTATTGGCGTGGCGATCTAAGCTGAGATCTTAATTGTGATCGCGGCAATGCCGGCAGGCATACACTTATGTTAGCGGCAAGATCTTACCTCTAAAGCTCTTATATATGATCTTTTAGGAGCTACATTACCTTGAGCAGAGTGTGGAGCGCCGGCGTGCATGGCTACTATGGCAAAGGGCTTTTCCAAAGCCTTAGGTGAGTCGCTCGTTCCTGTCTATGCCGGCAAAGGAGCTCTGTATGGCAATAGCATTTGTACAGGAGCGGGCGCTGCAATGGCTACTATCTTGAGTCAATGGCTATGGCCAGGTAGACAGTCGCTGTATTGTTATTGAGCTTAGCGCATGAAGGCATAGTCTTGTTATCTTTTGTGGCTATTGCGATTGGATAAAGCCAAGCTTAGATTTATGGGATTGGCTGAACTGACTGTTGGGCGCTTAGTCTGTTGGAGGCTTAGTCTTGTTGCTTATTTGTGTCTGAGCTTGGCGGTAGTGCCTTGATAGCTTGCCAATCGAGGCGGAGGGTTTGGCTATCTTGCCTGTTAAGTATGAGTATTTTGGGGCAGCTTATGGCCAAGGTGGCAAAGGCAGCATGGTGTGTATCTAGAATGAGCGGTATTTGAT
Organism: uncultured Anaerobiospirillum sp.; assembly: GCF_902485895.1. Taxonomy (NCBI): domain Bacteria; kingdom Pseudomonadati; phylum Pseudomonadota; class Gammaproteobacteria; order Aeromonadales; family Succinivibrionaceae; genus Anaerobiospirillum; species uncultured Anaerobiospirillum sp. Next base: position 19,627 of record NZ_CABTML010000075.1, read on the forward strand.
GGCTTGTAGGCCCATGCAAAGTTGGCCTATAAATGGCTTAAGTAAAGGAAAGTTGTAGCTAGAAAATTCAAAAAGATGTAATTTACTTTGTGCCTGTGTATTTTTGGCACATTAGCTGCACTTTAGTTTGTGCCAAGCATAACTTTTCTGAGTGCTTTAGCAATTTAAGTTTTAATAAGTCTTGAGTTTTACTTAAGGCTTACTGAGAAAGCCAAGGCCTCTCAGATATTTTCTTCCCTGCTTGGAAGGAGCTATTTATGTCCATTAGCAACGTATCTCACACCACACAGGTTGCATACGGTTACCAATCTAGCGCTACTAATAAGAGCGCTGACCCACGTAACGCCGGTGTGTTTGCTGCCATGCTCAGCAACGCAGGTGAGATCGAGCAAGTACAAGGCGTACGTCAGCAGACTGTTAATCCAGTAGCACTGGAAACGGCAGCAACTGGCCGCTCTAATATTGCCCAGGGTGCAAATATTGGCGCTTTCGGCAATAATGGCGATCATTTTGCCCGTGTACTCGCCAAAGCTCAGAACAACTTCGGCATTTCAGCTGCTGAAGCCGATGCTCTGTTAGGTACTGCAGGCTTCTTATCAACCTCCAACACCAATGGTTACAGCGGTGTTGCCAATAGCCTGAACATTGGTGCCCCTGATACTGCAGCTACTCAGGCTGCTCAGATTATCGGTGCTATTGAGTCAGCTAAAGAACTTGCCGCTGCTAACGCTAGTGGCACTTTAAAGCAAGACCCTGCTGCAGTTGTAAACCTTGAGAACAAGGTAATGGATTTCACCTCAATGCTCCCAGAGGGCATGCGCTCTTTACTGAGTGACTTAAATGCCTCTGACAGCGAGAAGAACTCCTTTGTTAATGTTATGGTCTTTGGTAACGAAGACGGCCCACATGGCAAGATGGCAACTGAATACTTTGGTGCTAGTTCTATGACTGGTGCTCAGCTTTCTGAAAAGCTCAGCTCCACCATCGAAATGGCTAAAGTAAACCCAGCTGCTCTGCAATCTAAGGATTACAACTATCTCTTACGTCACTCTGATAGTGACTTAGGCAACAGCTTAGCTTTAGAGGCTGGTGCTTCGCTACAAGAGCGCACCTTAGATCGCAGCTTAGATGATACTTTCCGCTCTGATATGGCCATGATGCAAATCCTTGGTCGTAGCACCGCTCAGTCAGCTTCGCTGTTCTGATAAGAATCTTACACGCTGCCTTGAGCATGAATTTATAGGCAGCTACATAGTACACACAATGGCCAGTTTTTCTGGCCATTTTCATTTGTGCCGCCTACTTTGCTACACCTTTCCCTTGTCCCTTTTCACTTGTCACCATTCTCTTGATTAGGCCGCCTTTCATTTATAAGGCCCTATTCTCATAAGTAGACCAACATTATCTTTAGTAGCTGCCTTTATCCTACAGAGCCATACAAGACTGGTGCGGGCGCTCTAAAGGTACTTGCTGAGCGTGGAACTTTATCAGTTATCTCAAAAGGAACTTCCGCTTGTGCTATTACTGCCATTGCCTCTCTAGATGTAGATAATACTAAAGTATTACTTAAAGCGGCTAATGGCGATATGAGTCCAAAAGATGCTTTCTATCAGATGGAGCAGAACACGGCTGCTCCTGTAGCTGGAACCGTATCAAGCCTAAAAGGAATGGCTATAGGCTCAGCCATAGGCATGGCATTAGGCCCAGTTGGCGCATCTGTTGGTGGTCTTATTGGAGGCAGTGTCGGCTACATGGCTGGCTCTACAGTCGGCCGAGTCGTGACTAAAGCTGCGCAAAAGGTTCGTGAAGTAGCTGTTAAAGCAGTAAGCACTGCTGCAAAGGCAGCTGCCAAAACGGCATCAGCTATTGGCAATGCCGTGGTCAGCGGCATAAAGAGCTTTGCGAGCTTCATATTCTCTTTATTCAAGTAATGGTTCTAAGAGGACTTAAGTGCCATAGCTTGAATCAAGCTCTGCCACAAAGTTCAGGCCGATTAGCTTGCTGCAGATAGTTGTTTGTAGGCACTTTAACCTATCTGCAGCATAGATAATTGGGCTGGCCATGAGATCACAATAAGCGCATATCTAAAGCATTAGCATCTTGTTAAGACAGAACTTTGTTTAGCAAGAAGCTAATGCTTTTTTCATTGGTGCGTATGACGTGCCAAAATGGTCACATCAAACTGCCCATTATTTGCTATTGCCACATACTAAGCTCAAGCAGCATTGCCTCTTGTCCATACCATGAACCTACTCTTTGCTTGGCAAAAGCTGGCTGTTAACAGTGCCATCTTCATTTAGCTTATCTGAAACATACACAGTTTTTGAGGTGCCATCGGCATTAATTGCTTCAATTGCTCCCACCTGTCTCAGATCATTACTAAATACGACGCAGTAGCGATATGGATTAGGGTTTTCAACGCTTAGACCATATCTCTTGTCGATGACCTGTTTGGTGCCTTCGGCAAGCTTTGTGAGTATGTTTTCACCGTGGCGAGCAAGCTTAAACTCAAATACAGTATCTTCAACCAAGATATTGAGGTCTGGCTTATAGACAACTAAATCAGCACGCCCTAAGACGTAGTGAACCTCGCGAGCAACACCAATACCAGAGAATTTAATGGCGATGTAGCAAAAGCCTGTTACCACATTTTCGCGATTATTAGGTGCAAATAAGTCCTCAGGTGCAAGATTTAAAATCAAGTTAATCTGCTTTGCTAAACTATGTCCACCCTCATGGAAGCTAGCAAAAAGACTATCTCTGTTGTCAAAGAAGGTTTGGAGTTCTTTATATAACTTGTATTGTGCCGGTTCTTTATAGAATGAAGGCGACATTACAAATTTAGTTAATGTTTTCGCGACCTCATAATTTGCAAGGCCTAGGTATGCAAACTCTCCTTCAACTCGTTTAATGCTTAAGTAGCCTGATTGGAACAAGACGGCAATAGCACCTTCATCATTTATATCGTCTAAATTGTCAATCTTAAAGATTAATGAATCAATATCAACTTTAATCAGATGAGCATCGTAATCATTGAGTTGTCTATCATTAAGATCCAGCATGAATACAAGATTCATTGATTCAATAACTTTCAACAACTCAGGACTATTTTGTTCAATAGATTCAAAGAAGTCTGGATACAACCTCTTCAACACTTTTGATTTAACAACTTGAGAACATATTCCGAAGAGCTTAAAAATGAAGGAATTCTGAGCGCCTGTGCCGCTCCAGTAATTAATAAACCCATTTACTGGGCGAGTCAGAAATGAAGAAACACTAACTGGACTGAATACATTTTTGCTTCTGTTATCTCGATTCCCAAGCTGAGTAAAAAGATAGCCATCATAGAAATAGCTAAGTTTTGCCATCAACTCATCATAGTCCAAATCTAGAACTTCTTGTGCGTTTTTAAGCTCTGGAGCAAAATAGTGCTCTATCTCATCTTGAGTGTAGCCGCAACAAGTAGCGTATTCATCATTAAGAGAGATATTCTTAAACTGATTAGCACCAGAGAAGATGGAAGTCTGCGCGTATGAACTGACACCTGTAACAAACACGAAGCGGAACGGCATTCTTTTTAATGTAGCAAATATTTTACGGTACTCACGTTTAAGCTCATCAAACAAGGTTGGGTCGTTTAAGCTTTCCGTAAGAGGGACATCGTACTCATCAATTAGCAATACAAGACCATCACTAGATAATGGCCTATCCCCATCAACTAGTTCAGGATGGCACGCTAACCATGAACTATCTGATAGTTTAAGTGTAATGTCGTAAATAAAGTTACTTATGATGGTGCGTAATTTTTGGCTCTCATCAATTTTGACACCAAAGTATGTTGCGATATTTTTGATGTCATCAATTAGGTACTCGTTAAACTCATCAGCAGATGAAGATTTATAATCGCTCCAGTCTAAATGAATGACAAAGTAACGTTTAGTCTCTGGCCAATGCTCGTAGCAGTAAAGACCTTCAGTGCCTACTGTACCTTTAGAGAACAAATACTCTAAAGTTGAGACCATGGTGCTCTTGCCCATGCGACGAGGTCTTGTTAATAAGTAACAATCGTCTTGCTCTGCTAACATACATGCAAACTTAGTCTTATCAACATAGACAAATTTGTCGTTAATAAGCTGACTAAATGATTTATATATACCTGAGCTTATCTTTCTTGGCACCATAATAATACCTCGCACATGAAGCTAGCGATGCTGCTTATATAGTATAAGCTCTTTAACACGATGTGAGCTGAAATAGCTAACTAGATCTTCAAATAATGTTCAGGATAACCGCACAAATCTAATGTCTGCTAGTGTTCGTTTAGCAACCGCCTATTTGGAACGTGCCATCTTCATTCAGCTTATCTGAAACATACACAGTGTTTGAGCTGCCATCAGCATTAATTGCACTGATGGCTGCTACGAGCCTCTGCTCTAGGCTTATTAGCACGCAATAGCGATATGGATCTGTTGCTGCAGGGCTTTTATCTGAATTATCTTCCTGAGGCTGTGCTGATGATACCTTAAGCTGTTTGAGTTCTTCTTGAGTATTGGCAAGCTTAAACTCAATGACAATATCCTCAGCTACATCTGCCAATTCGCCCTGATGAGGCTGATAGATAATTACCTTGGCCTGATCTGCGTCCAGCTTAACATCGCATTTCCTTACAATAGCTTGGAATTTCAAGACCCAGTAGCTAAAGAAGGCAAGCTGCTTTTCACCAC
>NZ_CABTML010000076.1:0-4642 GCF_902485895.1 uncultured Anaerobiospirillum sp.
AAGCTGCCTAATTGATGGTGCCCAGACCTGGAATCGAACCAGGGACACAAGGATTTTCAATCCTTTGCTCTACCGACTGAGCTATCTGGGCATCGGTATATTGTTGCTAGCACCATCTGATGGTGCCCAGACCTGGAATCGAACCAGGGACACAAGGATTTTCAATCCTTTGCTCTACCGACTGAGCTATCTGGGCAACGGCGCTTATTAAACCAAATAGCCCCTAAAGTGTCAACAGCAAATTAAACAAATTTTAACCTAAACCACCACATTACACACAAAAGCGCATAAATATCGCAATTTAGTAGCAAAATTTATTGTGCACTGTGTTTAATCAAAAACCATCACTAGCCAAGTATAGATGGCAATACTGCCAAAATTAAGCCCATTAAGACACGCTAAATGCAGCCATCTAAAACTGTTTTTGCCACTCATTTTTTTACAAAGCAATTAACTTAAGAGGCTCATGGTATTTATTTTTGTACCTCAGCGCTGTGCAGTAGCTGCCTAGATGCTAGCAACCTCAGAGCTGTGCAGTAGCAGCCTAGATGCTAGCAACTGCGTCAAGGGCAAGACACATAACATTGTGGAACTACGTAAATTTTGAGGCATGCTTAAATTTTGGGTGGCGCTATTTAGCCACCAAAAATAAAAAAGCACCACAAGCTTAGACCTGCAGTGCTTTTAAATGCCCCATTGTCTTATGGGGCTAACTATCCTTAATTAGTAGCGACGCTTATACAGCCTTACCGCAGCAGTCCTTGTACTTCTTACCTGAACCGCATGGGCATGGGTCGTTACGACCTACATTTGGCATTGGATCGGTATTTGGAGTCTGATCCTTGTCTTTATTGTCTGAAGATGCTGCAGCCATGGTGCCTTGAGGTGCAACCTGCTCTTCCTCTACTGGAGGGCGCATCTGAATCTGTACACGAGAGAGCATCTTGATAACCTGGTACTTGATGTTCTCAAGCAGCTTGGTGAACAGATTGAATGACTGGATCTTGTACTCGTTCTTAGGATTACGCTGAGCATAACCTTGCAGGCCAATACCAAGACGCATGTAATCCATAGCAGCTAAGTGCTCCTTCCAGAGCATATCCATGGTCTGAAGCATTACACCACGCTCAAGCTGCTTTTGGTTATCCTCACCAATGATCTTGCACTTGAGATCGTACATCTCTTGAGCCTTAGCTACGATCATGTCACGTACGTCTTGCTCAACGAGCTTAGTGTCTTCCTCAAGCCACTTCTGTACAGGGCACTCAAGCGCAAACTCTTCTAACAGACGTGCCTCAAGCTCCTTAATCTTCCAAGACTCAGGCAGTGAGTTAGGCTCGATGTACTCATCAATAACGCTGTTAAATACGTCAACACGAATGTTGGTAATGGTCTCAGAAGTGTCCTCACCATTTAACAGAGCATTACGCTCCTCATAGATAACCTTACGCTGCTGATTTGCTACGTCGTCAAACTCGAGCAGGCTCTTACGGATATCGAAGTTGCGGGTTTCAACCTTACGCTGAGCAGACTCAATTGCACGAGTTACTAACTTGTGCTCTAAAGGCTGACCATCTTCCATACCCATGCGCTTCATGAAGTTCTTGAGCTTGTCAGAACCGAACAGGCGCATCAGATTGTCATCCATGGACAGGTAGAAACGTGATGAACCTGGGTCACCTTGACGACCAGCACGACCACGCAGCTGATTATCAATACGACGGGACTCGTGACGCTCAGAACCAATGATATGCAGACCACCTGCAGCTAATACTGCATCGTGACGCTTCTGCCAATCAGCAGTTACACGATCGATTTCTGCTTGTGAGGCATTCTCACCTAAAGCCTCAAGCTCAGCCTTGAGGTTACCGCCTAAGATAATGTCAGTACCACGACCAGCCATGTTAGTAGCAATGGTTACAGTACCAGGGCGACCAGCCTGAGCAACGATGTGAGCTTCCTTCTCGTGGAACTTAGCATTTAAAACCTGATGAGGAATGTGCTCCTTGCTAAGGAGATGGGCTAACTTCTCAGAGTTTTCAATAGAGATAGTACCTACTAAGACTGGACGGCCTTCTTTAACCTTCTCACGAATGTCATTTAAGATGGCGTTGTACTTCTCATCTACAGTTAAGTAAATGAGATCAGGAAGATCCTTACGGATCATTGGCTTGTTAGTAGGCAGAACTACAGTATTCAGACCGTAAATCTGTTGGAACTCGTATGCTTCAGTATCAGCAGTACCAGTCATACCAGCAAGCTTATCGTACATACGGAAGTAGTTCTGGAAAGTAATAGTTGCTAAAGTCTGGTTTTCAGATCTGATCTCAACACCTTCTTTAGCTTCAATAGCCTGGTGCAGACCATCTGACCAACGACGTCCAGCCATCTTACGGCCTGAGTGCTCGTCAATGATCACAACCTCGCCGTTAGCTACAACGTAGTCAACGTCGCGCTGGAATAAGGCGTGGGCTCTTAAAGCGGCCATTACGTGGTGCAGCAGCACGATATTAGTGGATGAGAAGAGTGAATCATTCTCCTTTAACAGACCTAACTCACGGAGCAGATCTTCTACATACAGCTGACCGCGCTCGGTTAAGTAAGCCTGACGAATCTTGAGATCTACAGTGAAGTGACCGTCACCAGTGTAATCTTCGGTATCTTCCTTTTCTTGGAGCTCAAGCTTTGGAATGATGCCGTCGATCTTGCGATATAACTCGGAGCTATCTTCAGCCTGACCAGAAATAATTAAAGGAGTACGTGCCTCATCGATGAGTACAGAGTCAACTTCGTCAACTAAGGCGTAGTTTAATGGACGCTGTACACGCTGCTCTGGAGCGTAGGCCATGTTATCGCGCAGATAATCAAAGCCAAACTCGTTATTGGTACCGTAGGTAACATCACAAGCATAAGCCTGTCGTTTGGCCTCTGCATCTAAACCTGGAATATTGCAGCCAACGGTCATGCCCATGAACTCATAGAATGGACGGGACCAATCGGCGTCACGACGTGCTAAGTAGTCGTTAACGGTAACTACGTGAACGCCCTTACCTGAAATGGCGTTGAGGTAGCAAGGCATTAAAGCGGTGAGGGTCTTACCTTCACCTGTCTTCATTTCAGCGATCTGGTTGGAGTTTAAAACCATACCACCCATGAGCTGAACATCAAAAGGACGCAGACCTAAAGTACGCTTAGCGGCTTCACGAACGGCAGCAAAAACCTCAGGCAGGATGGTCTCTAAAGTTGCACCGCCCTCAATCTCATTGCGGAATTGTACGGTAAGGTCTTTAAACTCTTCGTCTTTGAGAGCCTCGTACTTTGGCTCAAGAGCATTAATCTGCTTGACGATCTTACTTAAGCGCTTGATAGTGCGCTGATTACTACTGCCAATGATCTTGGTGACGATTGATGTAATGAACATATTGCTAAAACACTGTAGAAGAAAACCATCAGCTATTATATAGCGTTCAGGCGTACATCCATTTCCGCTCGGTGGCATCAGCAAACTGATACCTAGGTCTTATAGTCATGTGACTATGTCTGACCGCTATTCAGCAATGAAACTCCTTGCGGTTCCTGCCTTTGAGTTTACGGCATAGCTAAGACAGCTGTTGCACTTACGTCTCGGCCGAAGCCAACGCAAAAAGCTTCAGTTGATTAACAGGCACAGCCACAAAAGCATCCTCAAGAACCAAAGCAGCCACCGATAGACTTACAACTATTTATATAGTGCAGGTCAAGATAGCAAACGTTCCTTAGGCTAAAGCTAGGTGGTGTTAATGAGCGCTAAGCACCCAAACCTTTAAAAAAAACGAACAGCGCATGACGCAAAGTGCACGACACAGACTGCCCCGCTGAGCTTGAGCTGAAAGACCGATCAAAGACTTAAGTGTGAGATTCTACGACAGTTCACGCTTGAGTGCCGTGTTTTAAGTCGTAAATACTGAAAAAAATCTGAAATTCTCGAGATTATTCACTCTCACAGTATACAAATGGGGTGTATGGAGTAAATTTTCAAGGCCTTGCTGTAAAAAATGCCTATATACGATAGCTTTGAGGCCAACACACAGCCACAAAGCACTAAAAGTTTCAAACGCTACGCACGATCAGCACTAACAAAATTTCTAATGCTACAGTAGATCAGAAGAAGCAAAGACAAGGTCAGTCTTAGACGAATTAGCTCTAAGCACTACAAATAAATGCCTAAGTCGCATGAATAGAGATCATGAGAGCTTATGCGCATATAAATGTAAGCAAAAGATAAGAGTGCTGTACGTAATCGAGAGGACAATTGAAGAGATCGCCAGAGGCAAAGAAGAAGAAGCAGCAGCAACCATTAAGTTGCATAAAGAGAAAGGCGCTTAAGCAGCAAATTGCTCAGAGCCAAAATGTAAAGATATTTGTCATACAACAGACATAAAAAAACGAGCTCAGAGGCTCGTCCTTTTGAAGCTGAAATCTGGAGCGGGAAACGAGGTTCGAACTCGCGACCCTAACCATGGCAAGGTTATGCTCTACCAACTGAGCTATTCCCGCATAGATATCAACTTGTCTTTACTCTCTGGAGCGGGAAACGAGGTTCGAACTCGCGACCCTAACCATGGCAAGGTTATGCTCTACCAACTGAGCTATTCCCGCATAG
>NZ_CABTML010000077.1:0-24435 GCF_902485895.1 uncultured Anaerobiospirillum sp.
GAGCCTCTTAGGCTAATCTGAGGAGTACATCAAAATGGCAGTATATGTTAATACAAATTACTCAGCTCTTCAGGGCCAGCGCTACCTCGGTAATGTACAGAACTCCTTAACAACTACGTATCAGCGCTTATCATCAGGCCTTCGTATCAATAGCGCAAAAGATGACGCTGCAGGTCTACAGATCGCTGATCGCTTAACAGCACAGATAAATGGTTTAAATCAGGGAAATCGTAACGCATCTGACGGTATTGCCCTAGCTCAGACCATGGAAGCAGGCATGGACGAGATCTCAGGCATGCTCCAGAAGATCCGTACCCTGACTGTTCAGGCATCTAACGGCACCAACACTCTTGAAGACCGCCGTGCTTTATCAAAAGAAGTTGCATCTCTCGCTACCGAAGTAAATCGTATTGCTACCCAGACAACCTTTGCTGGAAAGACCATCCTTAACGGTAAAGGCGACAATGCCTTATTTGGTAAAGACGCTCAAACTAATGGTGCAGCCGGTCAAGCTGGTGCAGATGGCAGTGTCACACTACAAGTTGGCAGCAATAAGGGCGATACTATCACTTTCAACGCCACCTCAGTGATGTTCTCAAAGCTTGCAGATGCTGGTGATTTAGTTAAAGCTGCAAATGATAAAAAGGCTTTTGGCACTGACAAAACCACAGGTGCTATTACCGTATTGTTCAGTGTTGTAAAAACTGACAATGGTAATGAGTCCTTTGGTGCCATCATTGATCTTATGGATAAGGCTATTGCAAAGGTTGACGGCATGCGTGCCGACCTTGGCGCAATCCAAAACCGTTTAGAATCAAGCATCCGTAACCAGTCTAACGTTGCTGCTAATGAGGCAGATGCTCGTAGCCGTATTCGTGATGCTGATTTCGCTGAAGAATCTGCAAACCTGTCACAACAGTCCATCATTCAGCAGGCAGCTGCTTCTATGCTGATGCAGGCTAACACCCGTCCACAGCTCGGTCTGAGCCTCTTAGGCTAATCTGAGGAGTACAACAAAATGGCAGTATACGTTAATACAAATTACTCAGCTCTTCAGGGCCAGCGCTACTTAGGCAACGTACAGAACTCCTTAACTACTACGTATCAGCGCTTATCATCAGGCCTTCGTATCAATAGCGCCAAAGACGACGCTGCAGGCCTCCAGATTGCTGACCGTCTGACATCCCAGATTAATGGTCTCAACCAAGGTAACCGCAACGCTGCTGATGGTATTGCATTAGCTCAGACTATTGAAGCTGGCATGGATGAGATCTCAGGCATGCTCCAGAAGATGCGTACTTTAACTGTACAAGCAGCAAACGGCACTAACACAGCGCAAGATCGTGCTGCTTTATCAAAGGAAGTTGCTTCATTAGCCACTGAAGTTAACCGTATTGCCACTCAGACTACCTTTGCTGGTAAGAAGGTTCTCAATGGCAAAGGCACAGACTCTATCTTCGGTGCAGCTGGTGGTGCAGGTCCAGGTGCTGGTGGTGGTAACAACGGTACAGCAGGTAAAGCCGGTGATACTGGCACAATGACTTTACAAGTCGGTTCCAATAAGGGCGACGTGATCTCCTTTGATGTTGAGTCTGTAATGTTCTCTAAGCTCACTGGAACAGTTAATGACCTGATTGGCAATGGTAAAGTTTTCTCAACCAACGATACAACTGGCGCTATTTCTGTACAGTTAACAAGAGCAACTACTGGTGTTGGTAACGACTCTTTTGGCGCTATTATTCAGTTATTTGACAGTGCTATCTCTAAGGTAGATGGCATGCGTGCTGGGTTAGGTGCGATCCAGAACAGACTTGAGTCATCTATCCGCAACCAGTCTAATGTTGCAGCTAACGAAGCTGATGCACGCTCACGTATTCGTGATGCTGACTTTGCTGAAGAGTCTGCTAATCTGTCACAGCAGTCCATCATTCAGCAGGCTGCAGCTTCCATGCTGATGCAGGCTAATACCCGCCCACAGCTGGGCTTAAGCCTCTTAGGCTAATGATTGTGCGCGGTTAGCGTTTTTCCTATTTGTTTTTTTTTAAGGCAGCCTAGAGGCTGCCTTTTTTTCTTTTGATGGGTCATGTTGATAAGCTGAGAGTGTAAATGCGGACAGGGTATTATTTTCATTTAGCCATAATTTATACTTTTTAGTCTGTTTCTGATAAAATCTGAGGCAATTTAGATAATGCCTGTATGCATAAGTGTCTTAGTTAGTGTTGCTTATAAGCTTTGCAATAGAGTTTGTAATTAAAATAATCCTGATGCGCTCTAACTTTAAGCACGATACTAATCGTCTTACGATAGAGAAGATTTGGCGTGACTCCAAAAGAACTTGAAAAGATCATAAAACTTAGAAAGAACTTTATGAGATCTGAAGAGATCCTTGCTGTAATGAAAATCGCTCCATCATCTCTTGATCGTGTTATTCAATTTCTTGGCTATCATGGAGAGTATGAATTACGTCGTTGCGGTGGTCTTGTTGACCACTCATTGCCGCTTGACGACGATCGCTATGCCTCCATTGCAGAATATGCTGTAGCCCATGACTGGAGTGCAGATAAGGCTGCTATTATTTTCAAGGTCAACCGTAATCATCTACGTCTGTTTATTAACAGAAGAAAGAACGCTGGTGAGCCAATTCATGACCATATGGCTGAACTTCCGCCAAAGGTTTCTTTAAATCGTGAGTATGATCCGTGTCGTCGTGGCTTTAGACGTGCTGTAGTCTTAAGCTTAAATCCAGGCCCTGAACTCCCTGCTCCTAGTCTCCAGGCTCGCAAAGGCGTAAAGTCTAAGTTACTCACTGCCAAGCCTAAGCGTGAGCCACTTGGACCGAAGGATGGCCTGAAAATTAAAAATGTCCCAAAGCTCTCTTTGGATCTCGAAAAATAAGCTCTTCCTATTTTCTCAGCCACTGTACAAGCTGCAGTGGTATTGCCCTATTCTCTTATTAGGCTAGTCTCTCTTTAGCCTCAGAGCTATTGTGCTAGTCATTGAAGCTTTGCTTTATGCATCTTGTTTGCATTCATCTATTCAATAGCAGCCCTCAATCTTTTTTCATGAGGCATGACGGTTTCGTTAACATAATTACCTTTTGCACCTTTGTTTCTTGTATTGCACGCGCCAGTTCTTTTTGCGCAAGAGATTTACCTCAAAGTTGTGACCTACATTTCATTACACAGCCTAACTAGGTCACTTGCTTGTATGACCTTATGTTTTAGACTGATCTGCTGTGCTATGGTATTTAGCGTTGGTGCAAAAGACGGCTTGCATTTGGTGCAAGTATTTGTGGATAAGCCTTTTGTTGCAGCAACTAAGATTGCTTACCTTTAGTTGGCTGTTTAGTTGCTGACAAAAATGCTGTGTTCTTGTGTACCGACTTAAGCTCAATCATAGTGAGGCTAAAGCCTCTTATTTTGGTATGTCTATGCTTGTCTAGAGCATCAGAAAGATGCTTACTACTCTTATCTTTTAAGAGCCCAAGCAGCCCTTCTTAGTGACACGTACAAGCGGACATCTCGATATCATGCTTAAGGCCATGGTATCGCTAGAGTTGTTGTATATTTAGATTGAGCGATGTGCTGTGAAGGAACGATTATGAGGCTAAGGGATTATCAGGTGTACCATGCTACGTTTGAGCCTTGTATTGTGCAAGGCAATAGCGAAGGCTTTAAAGCAGTAATCCATACTGTAGATATGGACATCATTACCTACGGTGTAGATTTTGATAATACTGTTAAGATGTCTCAAGCTGTAGTAACAGATATGGCCCACGCTATGTCTTTTGAAGAGATGATACCTGCAGCCTTGCCAGTCTCAAAAGTTAATGTCCCTGACTCCTTCATGCATGGCACTAAAGCTGACGAAAACAAAGCTAGCTCTCAATTGCTCTACTGTTCAGCCGACATTAATCAACACCTCAAAGATCTCTTTAAAAACTCAGATACTCCTAGTGTTACTTACAATCTAGCTGATCCATCCTATGTTAGTGTGCTTGGTCATAGTGATGATTGTTCTACTAAAGCTCCTACCATCACTGTTCCAATTGAGCTACCTCTAGAAACAGCCTATAAAATTGTCATTGCAAACGAGATCATGCAGCACAGCATTGATTTTAGTAAGCTCTCTAAACAGCTAGGCTGGCGCAAAGCTGATCTTGAGAACAAGCTCGATTTCTACACCGACACAAACATCTTTGACTTAAAACTCATTGCCTCTAATCTTAATCTTGAAATTGATGAGGACGATGGAATGCAAAATCTTAAGGCCATTTAGCAAGCTAAGCTTGCTCGTGTGAGCAGGTTTGGCTTTTGCTCGGTCTTTTGTTTTGGCAATGGCCATCTGTGGATGCATTTGCTCGTGCAGCAGCCATTAAAAAAGGCGCTCTTTGTGGGAGCGCCTTTTTCAATGGAATCAAACTTAGTCTCTAACGTCTTTTACGTGAGTTGCGATTCCTATTTTTGCGATTGCCTTTGATGACTTGCTTGGTATCTACAATATCGTAGTCCTTGCTAGCACCTTGAGATAAGGCTGACATGACAACGTCTTCTGAAGCGATTGGACCATCAGATACCTTACCTAAATCAACCACCTTATCAATAGCCTCATCAGATGAGGTTAAGTCGGTATCAGCGCTAACACCCTCAAGCAGATTATGCTCAGGTACTGCTGCAGCACTATCAACAGCGCTACCACTTAAAGCCTCAGCACTCTCATTTCTTAAAACATCTGAGTTATTAGCCTCTGCCTGGGCATGTAATGCCTCACGCACAGCAGCGCTAGCAGCCTTAACAGGATCATCGAAATCTTCAGTAGCTTGAGCTTTAGCTGCTACGTATGGAACTTCTTCATCCTGCTGGTAAACAATAGTGCTTACCTTGCTCTCTTCTGCCTTGCTTTCTTCAACTTGTGCCTCAGCAGCCTGTGGCTCTACATTGGTCTCAGTAGCGTTCTGAGCTGGTGTTACAACAGCGCCGGCACTTTGCTCACTTGCATCAGCAACCTCAGCTGTTTCTTCGCTCTTAGGCTCAGAATCATGCATGTCTTGCTCTGCAACGTTCTTATTGTGCTTGTTATGACGCTTAACCTTAATCTCAAGATTTGAATCATCAGTTACGATGGACTCAACTGCAACCTCAACATTCTGCTCTTGAGCTGCAGTCTCGATCTTTTCTTGAGCTGGCTCAGTCTTTTGCTCTGGGGCCGTCTCAAGCTTGGTATCAGCTACTGTCTCTGCCTTTGGCTCTACTTGTGACTCAGTCTTCTGCTCAGCCTTAGGCTCATCCTTCTGTTCTACCTTTGGCTCTGGCTGTGACTCAGTCTTCTGCTCAGCCTTAGGCTCAGCTTTCTGCTCGGCCTTTGGCTCTTCCTTTACAGGAGCTACAGTCTCTTGAGCCTTGACAGGTTCTACAGCTGCTGGTGCTACCTGCTCTTTAGCTACCTTGGCCTCTGGGGCTGGGGCAGTTGCTGCAGGAGCTGCTGGTGCAACTGCGACTGAGGCAGTTGCTGCAGGAGCTGCTGATGGTTCTGCGGCTACCTGGGTTGCAGGAGCTTGAGCGCTTGCTGACTGCTCTGCTGCCTGGGCTGGTACTTGAGCGTCTGCTGGCTCTGTGACCTTGGCTACCTTGCGGTGCTTTGGCTCGGCATGAATCTGAATTGGTACCTTAGCGTAATCAGGAATGTGCTCTTCGCCAGTGTTGACGTTTTCTTGACCTGATTTAGGCAGAATTAAGGAGGTTTCGGCAAAGCCGTAGTTCTTACCTGCGCGTGCCTCGGTAACCTCACTATCAGCCTCGATCATGGCATAAGCGTTAGCTGATGCCTGAGCTGCGGCTAAAGCTTGAGCTGCAGTTAACTCAATCTTGTGCATAAAATCATGCACGGAGATGATAGTGGTTGGAACCTCTTCTTGTTGCTTCTTAGCCTCTTCCTCGCGCTTTTTAGCCTCTAAGTCTTCAGTAAGCTTAGTAGAACGTGCAAAGTTCTGCTTTAAGCGCTGAGATGAGGTAACAATACGAGTGGAGGTATTGCCTACTAGGAGCTCGTTCTCAAGCAAGTCACTATCTACAGCATTGTCTTGAGATTGTGCCTTGTTCTCATCTTGAGCATTGTTAGCACTTGGCTTAGCTTTTAAAAACTCAGCTGGAGTGTTGCCAATTACGGAGCCCTTGAACTCTTGCTCTGAGAAGATGGTGCCGTGAGCTGCAGCTAAATTACCCTCTAAGCTTGGGGTAAAGGCTGCGGCCTTTGAACGTACGATACGAACTGCGTCAGTCGGTAACTTACGCTCTGGTGCCTCGTGCACTACACCAACAATGCGAGTTGGACCAGCAGACTGCTCTGCAGATGCTTTCTGTTGTTTCTGAGCGTACTTAACCTCATACGAAGCGTCACGCACAATAGCGGTAACCACTTCACGAGCACTCTTAGTCTCCTGAGCATTGTCTGCCTGAGACTTATCAGCATCTGCAGCGCCATCATCGCCATGCTCAGCGCTTTGTGCATCTTGAGCAGCATCATCTGATGCTTGAGCTTGAGAGTCTTGGCTATCTGATGAGTGAGACTCGGAATCTTGTGCCAAAGATTTGTCTGACTCTTGCTCGTTTGATGCGTGATCTTGTGCTTGAGTCTCCTCTGAGGCGCTTGCAAGCTCTTCAGAGAGCTCTTCAAGCTTGTCCTCTTCAAAAGCTTCAGCGGCAGCCTCAGCCTCAAGCGATTCAGACTTTTGTACCTGAGCAGTCTTTAAAGGCACTACAGGCTTGTTGGACTCAATACCAACAATGGTCTTATTGCCAGATGCGGTGACAAATACTGTGGCCTCATCTTGGACTACAGCTGTCTTAGATCTAACAATCAGCGTGGACTGGCTTTGAGCAGGAATACGCTCGTAGGTATTAACAGCTCTTTGAATAAGCTGATCGCCTACAGCTGACGCATCTCTAAGATCGTTAGTGTCGCTAGTCTTAAAGGCACCATTGCTACGTGATGCAGGAGATGAAAAGCCGTAATCGTTTTGCACGGCATAGCCTGCAATATCACGCATGGATTGTTTTTTATTAATGTTCTTCCTTAAGACTGAGCCAGCACTACGATGAGCGTCGTACTCATGGGTTAAGGCACCAAATCCTGTATTAGACATCAGGCCATAAGACTCATTGACTTGCTTAGCAGCTTCAATCTGAGTCTGTTCATATGGGTTTACAGCCGAAATGTACTGACCAGATTGTGGAGCTTGTATAGCTGCAGCTGGACCAAAACTTACGGCATTGAGCTTGGTATTGGCTCTTGGGGCCTGTCGTCCGATTTGCGGGGAGACCGCTGAACGTGAATTGGAACGTGACATTCTGTTTGTATATGAGTAAGCGGCATCGTTCTGAGCATCGCCTTGAGCGTCATCATCTTGAGTGGATGCATGTGTATCCATGATGCTTGGCGCTACATAGGAGCCTTGCATATGAGCAGCTCGCTGAGCAGCATATGCTTTACGGCCAGTGGTTGCTGAGGTGATTGCCGAGAATGAATTTACGTCAAAGTCCTTCTCACTATGACTTTGTACGGCGTCTTCGCGCTTAGCACTCTGATCTTGTTCAGAAGTATTAGGCGCTGCATATGACTCTTGCTCGTCACTAGAATTAGCTAAAGCAGAGTTTGAGACAGCATCCATCTTCGTAATAATGGTTGAAGATGACTGTCTAGTGTATAACTCATTACCAATGTAACGAGCTTGGTTATTCACACTGGAATTCGGAGAAGATACGCTTATGTGTGTTGCAGAGCTAAACTGCTTAGATAGCTCATCTTCATTGTATTTATCAGGTACGTAAGCTCTCTCATGATCGCTAGCAACTGAACTCTGTGCTGCACTTGCATGTGCTTGAGGGTTAGCTGCAGTTTGTGATTGAGCGAGGTCTGCTGCTTGTGCTTGAGCATTAACTGCAGCTTGTGCATTTGCTTGAGCCTGGGCTTGGGCTTGGGCTTGGGCTTGGGCTTGGGCTTTTGGAGTATAACCTACCTGAATTTGTACTTTAGTGGCGCTGCTTGCTTGACTAAATGGCCCATCTTGCAAGGATGCGCTGGTATAACGATAGCTTTGTGTAGGACGCTGCATAGCTTTTGGCAGCTGGTCATTACTCATAGCAGCGTGATTATTGCTGCTGTCATTAAGCTGTGAGTGCGATGCGCTATCGTGTGGCTTAGCACTATAGTCAGCGGCGCTGTGTGCTGTGCCGTGTGCTGCTGCGGTGGAGTGAACTGCAGCCGTGCCAGCGCTGGCTGCGTTTGCGGCTCTGGTGTTAGCTTCGGAGAGCTGTGCGGCGGCACTTTTAATTTGCGCGGCTCTTTGGTTTCGCTCCATGAGCTGCGGCGTAATGAAATCTTTAAATGCAGGATCTTGACGTACCTGCATGCTATCAAGCTCATCGAGGGCGGCTTGTGAGGCCAGACGATCGTGAGTTTTACCAAGTTCACTACCAAATTGCTCTTGGTAATCAACTGGCACATGGTGTGAGCCTAATAAACTGTTTTTAGCTCTTAGGCCGATTTGATTGTAGTCATCTAAGCCCTGAGAGCGATTATCGTAAGTTGAGCTTGAGGTACGATTGTGTGCACCTGTAAGTGACTTAGCTTGTGATGAGGCCAGATTACCTTGCGTATGGCCATTAGTACTAGGTGCTACTTCACCTTGAGAGACGATACCTGCAGCTGGGGCTACGCTATTGTCATTAGCACTTGTGTTTAAATGACCTGCTCCACGCGTTAAGGTTGGATTTAAAGTGGACTCAAAAGAAGCGCTTGAACCTTGGTCTGAAGGTGTCTGATTAGAGCTAACACTAGCCTTAGCACTATGAAAGTCACTTTTGCGTGAAGAGTATTTATTTGGCTTAACGTCGTTGTAGCCTTGCAAAGCAACACGCAAAGCATTGACGTTTACACCGTTAACTCCATCACCAAAGATATCAATTTTCTTTTGTGCTACTGGCTCTTGAGCATTAACTATCTGAGACAGTCGCTCAAGCGATGCCTTATCCATTACCTCATCTTCTTGACCATAAGCATAATCACTAATAGCCCTGTTGATAAGATTTTGGAGCTTATCATCGTTGGTTGCCATAATTCGCCATCCTTAGCTGCAACCAAGCAGCAATGACAGATCTCGAGCGAACTTGTACTCAAGATCCACTCTCATTTTGGTAAATGAGTTAGCCGTCTAAAGGCTGCACATCTTGGCCCAAGGAGGAAAAAAAGCAGGATATTTAAAAACGAACAAAGGAGCAAAAGCTCCTTAATACAATGCAACACCTGCCACTAATATGGTTTTAGCTGCGGCCCTTGCTATGCCTATGCACTTTTGTACATGAGCATACTTAAGACCGCAGCTTGGATTATTTAGCTAATCCAAGATTAAGGCTTACTGGCCTGATGCTGCAGCATCATTTGCTGGGGTTGGCTTGGCAGCATTGTTTTGATAGTTGTTACCAACATTGCTATAAAGCTCAGCCTCACGAGCTAAAGATGCAGCCTGCTCATCGTCAGCGCCTAATGCAGTAGCGATTAAAGCTAATGGCAGACGCTCTAAGTCTAGGCGTACGTGATCGCCATAAACGCCATCGATTAAGCAGCCGTATAAATGAGACTCAGCCTGATTTAAAGCAACTGGTGCGCTATCAAAGCCTGATACGTCATCATTAGTCCACAGATCCTGGTTGGACAGTAAGGTCTGCTCATCCATGAGAACGCTCTCGATGTTAGGCAGGTACAGACGTAAGTTGTGCAGTACTGCAAAGGAGCGTAAATCTACAGAGCCTAAGTATTGGCAGTGAGCTTGAGCAACCCAGTTGATACGGCAAGTCTCGCGTACGTGATGGAATGGAGTGATGATACCAATGGTGCCCTTGATATCTGGAAGAGCAACTGCAGTTGGTAAGTTATCCATGAACACAATACGCTCAGGGCGTAAGTTGAGCTCGTTTAACTCGCTGATAGATGCAGCTACGATCTTTAAGCCGCCAACCTTGGCGCGTAACTCTGCGTCAAAGATTACTAAGCGAATTAATGCTGGAGGTGGTACTAAACCAAGCTGCAGCAGATCCTTACGATAAGGATTGAGCTCTAAATAGTCGCGCAGGAAGTCTAAAAGGAGCGGAGTGTGGATCTCAAACCAACGGGTATCAATACCACGAATTGGGATCTGACGAGTTAACAGGCGGCTGTTGCGGTTTTCGCAGAACCACTTGCATACTGCAACCATACGCTCAAAGTCGATCCAAGCGAGGTTAGCAAGTGATGAGATCACGTTCAGAGCGCTATCGATGAGCTCTGGCATCTCATGAGCGATCAGATCTAAGCAACGAACTGAGGAGTGGTACTCAACTAAGTGACCAGCCCAAGTTGCAAGCTCTTCTGGAGTGTCGAAAACTAAGTGAATTGGTACCTTAACAGTGCCAATATCTGGATAGGTCTTATCGATAAACTCGATGTGACCAGCAGGAAGCGGTGCGCTCCACTCTTTGCAGAAGCTTAAGAAAGCATCTTTGCTCTCAAGAACATCCTCGTCCTTTGTAGGAGCACCGAGATAGAGGTGAGTTGGGAAGTCCTCAGGCACATCACGCTTATCTTTAACGTGACTTGCCAACCAGCTGATAACTTTGGCGCGATAGTAGTTATTGATCTCGCTGCGGATGATACTACGGTTCTTCACTATACGTTCCTGTTGTTAATACCTGTGCCCAAGACATCTTGCAACCTCTGCATGATCTCTAGCATTAAAAGATATATTCCAAAACGTCACACTGTTCTGACGCCATGGCACTTTCTAAAAGTCTAGATCTCTACAAGGAGATGCCATTTTTTAAAAACAAGACCTCTAAGAGCACGTGCGCAAAGCACTCGAAAAAGCCTTACTTACCGCATTTGAGCAGTATAGTTCATGCTACGTGCAGGCTATTAGCCTTGAGGTTGTCAAGCACGGCTCGCGGCACAGGTGATTACGACTGTCCAGGCGAGCCTCGCCATTAAACTCTAATTATAGCATAGCACCCTTAGTACATACGGAACAGCGACAGAAATCCGTACCCATGCCACAAAAATATTTTCCAAGCGCCCAAGATCATGCACCTTATACCATCAGATCTTGTCACACGACTTGTCATTTACAAAAGATCGCGCATAACAAAGCTGCATTTTCACAAGCAGTAACCCACAAATATACACAGCAAGATCAAAGCAACAGTTAAAACTCCAACTGCTCCCCATGCAAAGATGCTTACCACTCTAGATCAGAGAGTAGAAATCCTATTCACACTCTACGATCGCTAAGAGCGGCAGTAGTTCAACAAGCCGATACTAAGACCGCTTCAGCATAGTAGTACGGATGGCTTACCTTCATGCAGAATGTCACTGCGGCCTGTCGTTTCTGAGAATTAATTATTACCCATCGTTCCTTTCTCAAGCAGACTAACTTAAGTAAGAAGCCTCTAAAAGATCATGGCTTTTACTCAAAAGATGAGTGCCAGATGCTTTAGATTAGTGTGTCTTGCAAATGAGATTTAGGCATAGACTTAGCGCCTTGATCTTTGAGCTTTGATGGCACGTGCTGCGTGTTCAATAAAGTCTCAACATCAGCTAAACGATCACCTGTAAGAAATGAGCTCTAAAAAGCTCATTAACGGCCTTGTGCTTTATTGGTATATCTGAAGTGCAAAGATGTTATTGCAAGGCAAAAATCCATTGCTGAAGCTGCTGCTTAGTATGCATGCTTTAGACAATGCGCTTTGATCTTGTGGCAGTTTTGTGGGGATTGAAATTTGGTCAGGTCGTGAAAGGCTTATGCATTAGAGCAGTGACGTTAGGCAGGATTGGTGCTACGGATGCTTGTTGGTCACGCCCTGCCTTTTGAAAGCGAGGTTGCGCTCATCAAGAGCTGGTGCTGATGCGCTGGCCTGGCCTGAAGAGGATTGTATCTTCTGATATGGCAGGACGTGACGGGGATTTGGATGTCTACTGAATAATGCTCGGTTAGCTTTCCTCAGAGACGCTTGCCACGGAGGTGCTTGTGGCGGTTGATGGTTGGCTCTTTGCGATCCAGTTTTCAACAAACTTAAAGTATGGGCTTAAGAGAGTTACACATGGGCCCACGATGATAGTGCCTATGATGGTACCTTCACGAATACCAATGATCTCAGAAAAGCCTGAGCATATAAGTGAGATGATAGCTGCTGCGACCACAAAGGCGATATCAAAGACTAGCTTGACACGGCCCAAGTTGAAGTTAAAGCGCTTGGCAAGCACGATTACAAAAGCATCACAGGCAATCTTGGCTACGTCAGCGATGGCTTGCAAGATGATGTTTATGGCAGTGATGACTGAGCCTAAGATGAAAATGGCAAGACAGACAATGTAACCAAAATCACTCGGATTAAAGTCTTGCATGACCCACATGAAGAAATCAACAAAGAGGCCAAAGGCAAATAAAGCCGGAATCTGTAGCATCATATTGACGAACTGCGCTTTTCGTTCTTCTTTGCTCATCAATGGTGGCTGCAGTACGAGACTGAGAACATTAAAGACAATCAACATCACGCCCATGGTCACCGGGAAGTACACTGAGATTACATAGGCGGTGCTAGCAAGAGAACTAATTCCTACTTCTGCCTTAGTAGTTAAGGCAACACCAAAGCCAGCAAGAGATAAAGCGATGAACAAGACAAAATAGCGTCTAACGAGTTGATTTGCTTTCATACAAAAGTAGCCATAAGCAGCAATCATTGACTAGCTCAGCAAGAGCTGTCGTCGTATAACAATGACTAGTACAAAGTTGAACTGAACTTGAAATATTGACAACTTGTATACTAGGATCCACACAATATGTTTTGTATTCTACTCAAAGCCACTAGTCTCGATTCATCAAGATCAAACTTTTCCTCAAATATGAGATATTGATGGCATTTCTAGATACAAGCTATTGCACATATAAAGAGATTTCATCTCATTCACACTTTAGCTTAAGCGCCGCATTCCGTAAAGAAAAACTGGTATAAGTTTCAGCCAACCACCAGCAATCTAAATCCTAATTGCCTAGCGCCACACTCAGACGTGCATAGCTTCCAAGCACTGCAGCTCAGCACTTTAACTGCAGCTAAGCCCTTAACTGCATCTTGCATAATATGCGTGCTCTACTGCCCTTTTGCATAGGCACAGCCAATATTGCCATGTTCTCATTGCCCATCTGTAAAACTCATCAAGACAACAGTTTCTTCTCTTTAGTTATGCATTTTGCCCAGCCACAAGATATTGCATATGCTGCTGTGTCACGTGAATTAGTAAGTCAACGTCACTTGCTGTGATTGTTTACCACAAGCCTCCTCCCTTTAGTTTTAAGCTTTAATGTCTGCACTGCACTAATCTATCGCCAAGTAGAGAGGGGTAGTTGAATATTAACTGCTATGGGGTCTTAGCTACTCAATGTAATTGAGTGGCAAATGATGGCTGCAAGTACTTCAAGATCGGGCTTTTGAGTGTATTTAGGCCATCAAAAATCACGAGATCAGGGCCATTTGAAGGTAATTTCGCGCAAATCATTAAAAAAGTGTTGCATGGACGTTAAAAATCTATATAATTAGCACCGTTCACAGCTACAGCGCTTTATGCGCTTGAATGTCTCAGCGGTGAGATGTCCGAGTGGCTGAAGGAGCACGCCTGGAAAGCGTGTATACGGTCATCCCGTATCGGGGGTTCGAATCCCCCTCTCACCGCCATTACGAAAGCAGCATCAGGCTGCTTTTTTCGTTTCTGCGCCACGCAAAATTCCCACTAAGCCTCTAAGGCCCCCTCTTTTTCTTTCGATTTTAGCCTCAAAACCGTTTATTTATCGGATTTATATCTTTGCAGGTGCTATCTCCTAGCTCATAGTCACGACCGCCTTTCTTTAGTCGTGCTGCCTCTTTTCTTGTGCTCATTTGTTCGAGAGTAATTGCTAGAGTTTGCTAAGCGACCTATGGCTTTAGATCGCGGCATTTGGCGGATGTTTTCTGACAAGAGTTACTTGAGCTCATCTAGAGATCATGAGGACGCTTGTCTTTTTGCTCCTCATCGATCAAGCCTGTTTTTCATTGATGGCAGTCTTTTTAATCGGCACGTTGGGCCTCATGACTTAGCTTGGTCTCAGTCGTGCTTTGGTGGGCTGTGTTTACTATGGGTAACAAGCAAAATCAGAGATAACTTTTGGTGTTTTGGCATGATTTGTCTTAGGCTTTTGTCATAGGCTTTTGTCTTAGCTTTTTCTTAGGCTTTGGCTAGGATTAGTGTGCGTTGAAGGTGGCGGGTGTTTTGGTTTTGTGGCTGATAAAACAAAGGGCCGTCTTATTGCTAAGAAAGCCCTTCGTAATGCTGTGCGTATTTAGGTGTTAATACGCAATTGAGTGATGCGATGATCTAATCTAGGCAAATAGTGGTGTAAGCACTGGAATTAAGCCGTAGATAAAGATAGCCACTACGATGAGTGGAATCACGTAGCGCACATAAGTAAACCATGTGGTGAAAACGCTGCCTGAAAGCTTGTGCTGATTGCTAATCTCAGCTAAGGCACTGTCCTTAAGTACCCAGCCAACATATAAAGATGCGCCTAAAGCAGTGATAACGAAGCAGATATTGCCTGAAATGAAATCATAAGTATCAAAGATGGACTTGCCTAAGATGGTGACATCAGCAAGTGGACCTGAGCTTAAGATACATGGGATATTGCCAAAGATGAAGATAGCAAGCAGAGTTACATTGATTGAGCCAGTGTAACGAATGTTGAACTTCTCATAGAGCACTGAGATGATTACTTGGTAAATGGTTACAGAAGTAGTCAGTGCTGCAATCACTAAGAGCATGAAGAACACGATGGCAAAGAAGTTACCAAAGGCCATGTGTGAGAAAGCAATTGGCAGTGTTCTAAATACTAAGCTTGGGCCAGAGTCTGGTGACAGGCCTGAGCTAAAGAGTGATGGGAAAATCATAAAGCCAGCTAACACAGCAATAGCGGTGTTGATAAGACCGGTGATCACTGCAGTCTTAACTAAGTGCTCTTCCTTGTTCAGGTGGCTTGATAAGGTAATCATTACACCGAAGCCTAAGGACAGAGCAAAGAATACCTGACCTAATACGTCTAAAAAGAGCTTGCCTGAGAGCTTAGAGAAATCTGGAGTTAAGTAAAAGCGTACGCCTTCCCATGCGCCATCTAAAGTTAAGTTACGGCCGATCATGATGATAAGGCACACAAATAACAGCGGCATTAAGAACTTAACAGCACGCTCAATACCAGCAATAATGCCCTTTCTTAAAATGAACCAGTTAATGAGAACAAACAGACCAGTGAAGATGGTAATGGTCAGAGGTGAGTTCTCAATTTGATCAGTATAGAAGGCATTAGTTACTTCTTTAGTAACAGGCACTGACAGATCTAAACCACCTTCAATGCCTAAGGCACCCAAGAAGATGTGGTAGACATATGAGATAACCCAGCCACCAATTGGCATGTAGTAAGACAAGATGCCAAAAGAACCGAAGATGCCCAAATAGCCAAAGAACTTCCATGCTTGAGAGTTAGTGGAATTCTTAGTAAAGAAAGCATCTACTGAGTTAGTCTGTGCACGGCGACCAATCACGTTTTCAACTAAGATGATTGGAATACCAACTGAGAGCATCACAAGGATGAACATAAGAACGTATGCGCCACCGCCGTTCTCGCCTACTAAGTATGGAAAGCGCCAAGTTGCACCGAATCCGATAGTAGCACCTGCTACAGTCATGATATAGGTCAAGCGGCTGCTCCAAGTCTGTCTGGCCATGCCGAGTCCTCAAACCGAGTCGATCGCAACCATGCACTTTCTAAGTTGCTAAACTTTTATCTAGTGTAGGCCTTTAAAGAACAGTGCATTAAAACACTGCATTGAGGCCTAAGCTTTAGCTAGCTCTTTTAAATGAGCATCAAGTGCATGCGATCAAAGATGAGTTATAAGTTTTGCCAAGCTTTGGATAACAAAATCTAGCGCTAGCATCCGGCCTTTTAACAAGGTGTTAGCGCTATGTTTTGCTATATGTTCTAAGAGAAACGATGTCCAAACACTGCAGTCAATCTAGATTAACTATCATGGCAAAACATGTGTTATCGCGTTTTGATCTTTGACAAAACCATGTCTCAAAAGAGAGCATGCTTGTATACAAGCACGGGGTAGTCTACGCGACAATGGCACATTCTATCTGATTTAGTGCTGATTTACAAAGCAAACCAAGCAAGCTTTTTTAGCTATCTTTAAGTCTAAATTGTCAGGTGACAATGAAAGATTAATGATGCTTTTGACCATCAATGCCCATGATATGTCCCATGAAAAGGCCACAAATGAGACAATTTATGGCAATAAATGAGATATAAATCAGACAAATGCACCACAAAAGCTCTACCAAAGCAAAGATCACTATGTACTTTTGTCTACTTAAGCTTGCATGAGTGAGAGCTCTATCCTTGTGTATTGTGCTAATTTAGTGTAGTTTTGCTTTACCCAAAGACTTTAGCACTACACTAAGCTTTTAGCTTATGTCTATTTTTTGCCTAAGTTTATGGGTGTAATCTAGATCTAACCATCATCAGTCATTAGCTATCATGTTATGCCCACGCACTTTCTCTAAAAGGCAAGGCATATATGCTTGTTTATGACGATAACTATTAGTGTCTAAGGAGTTTTTTGTGAAAGCTAGATCTCTGCTATTACCAGTCTTATTAGGTTCAACAATTTTCATGACTGCATGTACCAGCACCCCTGAAACTGCTTCTCAAACTCCAGAGACAGTATCAGGCCCTGAAATCTTCTTAGATGCTTCAGCTAATGAGCTCTTTAAGGATGTAAAGAAGGTCTACAAGACTCAGTACTTTGCTCTGGGTATTCCACAGGGCTGGAAGGTATTAACCTTCGCTAACGAGCCTTTAGCCTCTTCTATCTCTGTAGAGAAGGAAGATCACTCAGCTGTAGTAACTATCCGTATAAACAAGGCAGAGTACAAGACTTTACAAGAGACTTGTGTTGCTGCAGGTAAGGCCTTTGAGGCTAACGGCGTTGAGTTTGTCTCCGCTCCAGACATTCAGTACGGCACCTGCCTCATCGATGGCAAGGAAGGCGAAAAGGATGTAGCTTTATGGCTCCGTCAGTACAACGATGACATGAGCGTCTACTCCATCAACTACACTGGCTCATTAGAGACTGTAGCTGAGCTCTTAGGCTACCTCGTCGGTAACGAAAAGCTCATGCAGCTCATGGTTCGCCCACTCTAATAGCCCCATACGCACTGCACATAAAAGGCTTAGCTTAAATACCAAAAGCCTTAGCATGCAGTGTGAAGCATCGAGCCATGCCTAATCTACTAGCGCATGGCCTCAAAAGCCCAGCCTCGTGCTGGGTTTTTAGTATCTGCAGGCAACCACTGCAAGTCCACTGCACCTACACTGCTGCTGCACAGCAGCTGAACTGCAACTACACTGCACTGCAGCTACACTGCCGCCACGAGTTAATGAATAGCTAATTAGTGAACAGACAATTATTGGGTTAAGGAATTGATGCTTTTACGCAGTCGTGCTCATCAAAGCTAACATGCTCAGCAAATGCTTTTGCACTGGTCATGGCACTATGCTGCTAGTAAGCATTTTTACCACTATTCATCTTAGGCATGCGACTAAGGTATACAATTAGCTAAGTTGCAAAGCACTTTTGCACTTTACTTTAGTGCAAGGACAGCTAATACCATAAGAAAACAGTAGATGCTATAAATGCAAGCTACTAAGTTATTCACACTCAGGAATCAAAGATGGCCGATACCAAGAAAAATATTAAAGTCGCAGCAGCTCTGATTACTCATGGCGATAAGTTCCTCATTGCTAAGCGAGCTGTCGGTCGTCATTTAGCAGACTTCTGGGAGTTTCCAGGCGGCAAGATTGAAAAAGGCGAAAGTGCCTCTGAGGCCTGCCGTCGTGAGATCTTAGAAGAGCTCAATTGCCGTGTTAGCGTGGATAGCTACTTCTTAAGCTGCCACCACGAGTATGAAGATCTCACCGTAGATTTAGACCTCTACATTTGCCACTTACTCGATGGCGAAGAGCCACAGCTGTCTGACTCTCACAGTGAGCTGCAGTTTATTACCGCAGAAGAGATGGATAACTTTGGCTTTGCCCCTGCTGATTACGACTTCCTTCCAAAGGTCAAAGACTTTATGAAAGCCGCAGAACGCTGCAATCAGACCTTTGAAAAACTCAAGCAAGAGCAAGCCACTACTACCGAAAGCAAGTAAAGCTAGCAATAGCCCCTGCTCTCACGCACAAACCATTGCAATAGCCACTGACAATCATTAATGGCAAGCACCATAAGCGCTTGCACGGTTAAGCATGCTAAGTGCATCGATTACAGCATCTAAGCTAAATGGTATGGACTAGAAATATTATTGCTGATGTAAGCTTTGCACCGCTTTTTACAAGACCGCCTACTGGCGGTCTTTTGCTATCAGCACTTGCTGCATGATCTAAATGAATGGCTACAATCAAGCTAAGTCTTGTCAGCATGTACTCAAGGTGAGTTTTTGACCCGTTATGCGTGCTTTGATGGCACTATTTTCTCTGCTCTCGCGTGACCGCCTGAATAGCTTGCATGAATAACTTGCCTGTGTAGCATACTTGAATAACAAGTTTTAGGCTGGACGCTTAACGTTGATGCCAAAGCGATACATCAAATAGCTTTTGATATCGCTGCCGAGTCGAAACTTACCGGCATCTTTGAGCACGGCATTTGGATTGCTCTTGAGCTGCAGCCTGAACTCATCATTAAGCGGCTTGCTGATGACTAGATGACATGGCACTAAGAGCAGTACTGGATTTTTAGACATGGCAGTGGCTGCGCTACGAGTGTACTTGCTGCCCTCTTCTTTAGATAACTTAGGATGAGAGAGGATTGCTAAGTCTGAATAGCTAATCAAGCGTGGGTGTGATCTCAAAAAGTTTGTATGCAAGAAATTTTGGATTTTTCCAAGCTGCTCACCAGATAGAACAGTGCAGTCTACTTTTGGGGTAAGTGAACTAAGCTCGCTTAAGGTACGTGCACTCATGGGAGTAAGAGACTTTAGATAGGCATAGTCAACTTGCGCTACGTACTCTTGAGGATCTCTCTTTTCTGCATAAATAGCTGCATAAGGGTGTTGCCCTGGAAAGACATACACGTACTTTTTGAACTGAGGTACCGCGCCAAAGATACGGCCTAAAGCCTCTCTTAATCTTAATGCAGTTTCCATAGCATCAAGATCTTCACAAAAGCTTACATCAGGTACTGGTTGAGGGCGGAGTGCGGCGAGTTTGTCTTTAAAGAGGTCAATATCCTTGGGAGTTATGAGTCCTAAGATGGTATGGCCATGAATGAAGGCAATTAGATCACCAAGCACGGTTGCGAGGGTAAATTGCATCACACTTCCTGTTAATGCATTCGTTAAAGCCATATTGACAGCTCCATATACCTTAACAAGAGACAGATTACCTAAGTGACAACACTACTATCGGACGTCAGGGCAGAAGTCGATGGTCTACAGACTAAATAATATGGTTGTAGACATATAAGACGATTAGCCCGATAGCACACCCTGCATCATGAATACAGTACATAATATGTACTAAGATAGCCTTACAAAAAGCGGAAAGACAAGCTATTTTGCAGCGCATAACAGATCAATCTTATCGCGCAATGGCCCTCAATACAAGGGATTTATTTACCTATAATAAGCCCGTCAATACTTGTATTCAGACGGTGATATGCTATTATGAACTTAGGCTGATGGTGTCTCGAATGAACGCCAGCCTGTATTGCCCTGAGCCGATATTACTAGATTGGGAGATCTTCCTGAGTTCCGATGAGCACGCCTAAACTGTTTAAGTTTACTTAGGCAGTCCCTTGAGAAGCCGAGCGAGCCACAGGTTTCCCACCTTGAACTTCCTGGTTCAAGGAGCTTAATATGGTAACGTCATCTCTTGTACCATCAGTCCTATTCACATCAAGCGTATAGACGCAACAATTAAAGGCCGCCAGGGCCTTTTTTTGTGCCCGTAAGCTGCAGCCGCAGCCAACTCCCCGCACTCAAAATCATCAGCTCTACCTTACTGCCCGATCGCTCCACTACCTACTTTAGAACAGCTCTCATCAGCTACCTCGCCCTCTATTACTCTGAGTTAAGACTGATCAAGGCCACCGATGCGATCTTAGTACTAGCACTGCTTATATGACGCAAGATCTCAGCAATAGCTCTCTTAAAGCTGTTGCTACATTGCACTTGATAAAGAACGTCCTCCATTCCATGCATGGACTGGCGCACTGATGATAGCAGCGCCTCAGTAGCCTAGATTCGATCGCTACATTAACCTCATCTTGCAGTAGTAACTGTCTTTGCTGCAGTATCTTGTTATTAATGCTCTGCTTAGCTTAGGTATGCGCCAATGTGCAGCTTAGAGACTCTCCTTTTTCTAAGGTTCAAGGTATCGGGCTTTGGCTTTGATGTATTCAACGTGCTTTTATTTTGCTGTTAATTGCTATAGAGCAAGAATTGGCAGCGTGGACATAGTGCTGTTTGTACATATTGAATGGGTTGTGAGTGCATCGTGATGGCATCAAGGTGCAACTTTATCAAAATGTTTTGTTGTTGCAAAAGTAAGGTCGTTGCAGCTGAGAAATGCTGATGCAATAAGGATTTTGGGGCGGATAGCGTTGCTTTTTCTCTGTGTTTTTTGGGTCAGTTTTGTCGCTCAAACGCAACTTGCAAATGATATTTGTTTTCATGTCCAATAGAATTAGTTTCCATTGGAAATCTATTTGTTTTACAATGGAAACTAATTTGAAGCCATGAGTGATTTTAGTAAGTTGTTCATTGCTTCGTAGGCAAAGCCTAAATACTACTTTGCTTGACGATATACGAAAAAGGCCGCCACAAGTAAGTTATGAAACTATTGTTGAGGCATTGATTGAAGCTAGACATTGGTTTGGCTGATTGGTGCTTTATATAGTTGATATGCGCCTGTGAAGGTGCTCTTCTTTACTTAGGCGCTCTTTTATGTAGATAAGAGCTGAAAAGATGCTGCTTATGTTTTGGCTGATTCTTTTGCAGTGTTCTTATCTTGTTTGTTTTGTGCAAGTCCCTGCCCATCGAATTGTCTCCATAATGACGGTCACAATCATGCAAGGTCTTACACCTTCACCAATCATTTGCATTTGCATCGAAAAGGTATCGGTATGACTCAAGAGACAATGAAGCCAATGGAGGCTGCTCTCCCTGAATCAAAGCTCAAGCATATGCCTATCAACATGTTTGCTATTGTGATGGGTCTTGCGGGCTTTTCACTCACCTGCCATGCTGTCGTAGGTAATGAAACTCTCGATCTAGTAACTGCCTTGCTCGCCTCTGCAGTCTTTGTGATCTTAACTTTCTTCTATGCCCTTAAGATCATCAAGTATCCTCAGGCAGTAGTGGAGGAGGCTAATCATCCAGTAAAGCTTAGTTTCTTCCCTGCATTCTCAATTAGCTTACTGCTGCTCTCATCAGTATGGCTTAAGTATGACTTTGCAGTTTATCTGTGGCTTGCAGGATGTACTTTACAGCTCATCTTAACCTTGTTTGTGCTGTACTCTTTAGTCCATAAGACCTTTAGCATCAATCACGTCAACCCTGCTTGGTTTATTCCAGTTGCAGGCCCTCTGATTGTGCCAATGGCAGGTACTCAACTTGGCTATGGCTTTATCTCAACCATTGCCTATCCAATTGGCTTTATCTTCTGGATCTTGCTCTTTACCATTTTGCTTTACCGCCTGGTATTCCACGATCCACTGCCACCAAAGTTAGTACCAATGCTGTGCATTATCCTCGCACCACCATCAGTTGCTGCCCTGTCATATCACGCAATTGATCATTACTATGCAGCATCAGGCGCTCACTCAAGCCCAATAGTACTGATGCTCTACGGCATTGCATGGTTTGTATTTGTATTCTTACTTACAAACATTAAGCGCTTTATCAAGGCACCTTTCTTCTTATCAGCATGGGCCTACTCATTCCCTGTAGCAGCCTTTATCTTAGCTACCAAGAAGTTAGTGCCGGAGTTTAGTGCACCAGAATACCTATCAGTGCTGAACTTAATTGACTACACCTTATGGGGTCTGTTTGCCCTGCTCATCACTTACCTTTTCGTCAGAACCTCCATTCTGATTGCAAAGGGCAAAATCTGCGTCCCTGAATAAGGTGCATCATGCATTAAGGCCTAGCCTCTGCCACAAATAAAGGTGACAGCTTTAATACATGTGAAACAGAATACGATTGTAGACAATACAAGGAAAGCTAAAAGGCATCGGAGGAGTCTTCGGTGCCTTTTTTGATCCTAACGACTAAAGTTACATCAATACCATCGTGGCCGCATGGCTATGATCCGGCAGCAAAGGCATGCCCTGTCACGGCTATGATTCTGTCGCGAAAGCATAGCCAGCCAGGCTATGCTGCGATAGCGAAATGTTTGCCTGTTAAGTCTATGTGGCAGATAGCTAATGCATTTGTGATTGTGAAAAGTGCTTTTTATTGCAGTTAGTTTGCTGCAGCTGGACTTTGATTTTTTCTTACATGGTTGCTAATAATTGGTTTTAGTATGCAAGCAAGTTTATTGAAAAGATTAAAGGGCATGGTCGACAGCTTCGATGCATACAAGTCTTGTTTAGCTTACTCAGAGCAAATAGCGCTGTTGCCTTATGGTACCGATGAAGATATGACCGCACTAACAAGAGCAGAGTTAGAGCTTAGACGTGGGCGTTGTTAGGCTTGATGGAGCTGAGTCGTGAGCGTGTAGCAAAGCTTGAGACGGGCTGCAAACTTCGGTCTTTGATAATTGGTGGGAATTTAATTGAGGTGTGTTCTTTTGTTGAGGTTTGTTGAGGCGATAAAAAAGGGCCTTGCGGCCCTTTAGTATTAGAAGATGTATATACATCTCTTTCTTATTTCAATTAGGTATTTTTACTTCTTGTTTAAAGCCTGGTCTACAGCAACAGCGATAGCTACAGTTGCGCCAACCATTGGGTTGTTACCCATACCTAAGAAGCCCATCATCTCAACGTGAGCAGGAACTGATGAAGAACCAGCGAACTGAGCGTCAGAGTGCATACGACCCATGGTGTCGGTCATACCGTATGAAGCAGGACCAGCGGCCATATTGTCTGGGTGTAAGGTACGACCGGTACCGCCACCAGATGCTACTGAGAAGTACTTCTTGCCCTGTTCTACGCACTCTTTCTTGTAAGTGCCTGCTACTGGGTGCTGGAAGCGAGTTGGGTTGGTGGAGTTACCAGTAATGGAAACGTCAACACCCTCATGGTGCATGATTGCTACGCCTTCGCGAACATCGTCAGCACCGAAGCAACGTACGTTAGCACGCTCGCCCTTTGAGTAAGGGATCTCTTTAACGATCTTGAGCTCACCAGTTGCATAGTCAAACTGAGTCTGAACATAGGTAAAGCCGTTGATACGGGAGATAATCTGAGCTGCGTCCTTGCCTAAGCCGTTTAAGATAACGCGCAGTGGGGTGTTACGTGCCTTGTTAGCGTTACGGGCAATACCGATAGCGCCTTCAGCAGCAGCGAAAGACTCGTGACCAGCTAAGAAAGCAAAGCACTTGGTCTCGTCGCGTAATAACATTGCACCTAAGCCACCGTGGCCGATACCAACCTTACGGTCTTCAGCAACGGAACCAGGGATACAGAAAGCCTGCAGACCGATACCGATAGCATCAGCAGCGTCAGCAGCGCTCTTAACCTGCTTCTTTAAAGCGATAGCTGCACCAGCAACATAGGCCCAGCATGCGTTCTCAAAGGCGATTGGCTGAATGCCGCGAACGATCTCGTATGGATCGAAGCCAGCATCCTTACAAATCTTGTGAGCCTCTTCGAGGTTAGCAATACCGTTCTCGTTTAAGGCTGCGTTTACTTTGTCAATACGACGCTCATAACTTTCAAATAAAGCCATTTTTAGTACACCTCATTACTCATGTCTTGGGTCAATGTACTTGGCAGCGTCATCGAACTGACCATAGTGACCTTTAACCTTGGCAATAGCCTCGGAACCCTTGATCTCTGGGTTGGCCTTTAAGGTATCGATTAACTTGCCTAAGTTTACGAACTCGTAGCCAACGATTTCATTGTCTTCGTTTAAAGCTAAACGGGTTACGTAACCCTCGGTCATTTCGAGGTAGCGAGCGCCCTTTGCCTTGGTACCGAACATGGTACCAACCTGGCTGCGCAGAGTCTTACCTAAGTCTTCTAAGGAAGCACCGATTGGAAGACCACCCTCAGAGAAAGCAGTCTGGGTACGACCGTAAACGATCTGTAAGAATATCTCGCGCATAGC